>DATGCJ010000036.1:0-16381 GCA_035312025.1 Halanaerobiales bacterium
ATTATATAATTGCCGGTTCTATTACAGGCCGAGTTAAGGCCTTACTGGATGAACACGGTGAAAGAATCGATGAGGCTGGACCCGCGACACCTGTTATAGTGCTTGGTTTTGACGACGTACCAGAAGCGGGCGATTATGTAAGAGTCATGGAAGATGAGAAACGAGCCCGTGATTTAGCCGAAAGAAGACAGGAAAAAGAAAAAGAAGAAAGACTCAAAAAAGATTCTAAGGTATCCTTAGAAGACTTATATAGAAATATTCAGGAAGGTGAAATTAAAGAACTGAATGTAATAATTAAGGCTGATGTACAGGGTTCAATTGCAGCCTTAGAAAATTCACTAATGAATATTGAATCTGATGAGGTAAGTGTCAATATCATTCACACCGGGGTAGGAGCAATCAATGAAACAGATGTAAATCTGGCCAGTGCTTCTAACGCCATTATTATTGGTTTCAATGTACGACCAGGTACTAATGCCCGTAAAGCAGCGGAAAAAGAAAAGGTAGAAATTAAAACCTATCGAGTAATATATAAAGTAATTGAAGATATTAAAAATGCGATGTCAGGACTACTTGAACCTGAATATAAAGAGATTGTGGTCGGTCGTGTTGAAGTAAGAGATACCTTTAAAGTGCCTGATGTGGGAATAGTTGCCGGTGCTTATGTTAAAGAAGGTGAAGTTAATAGAAATGACTATGTAAGGTTGATAAGAAATGGTACGATTATTCATGAAGGAGAAATTAGTTCCTTAAAAAGATTTGAAGATGATGTACGTGAAGTAAAAGAAGGATATGAATGCGGTATTGGAATCGAAAATTACAATGATATAAAAGTTGGAGATATTTTAGAAATATATAGATATAAGGAGATTGAGAGATCCTTATAGAGGTGAGAAAAATGGCTAACGAAAAAAGAGTAAGAAGAATGAATCAATTATTAAAAGAAATAATCAGTAAGATAATATTGAGGGAATTAAAAGATCCCCGCATCGGATTTGCTTCAGTCACAAAGATAGATGTCTCAAACGATCTAAAACATGCCAAGGTGATGGTAAGTGTATTAGGTAGTGAACAGGAAAAGAAAGAAACAATGGAAGGATTAGATCAGGCCAGAAACTATATACAAAAACTGGTAGGTGAAAGACTTACTACTTACCATACCCCTAAGATAATATTTAGATATGATAATTCTATTGAACAGGGAGTTCACATCTCAAAACTTATTGATGAGGTAATTGAAGAAGATGAAAAGAGGCATGAAGATGGTGAAGAAGAATAATTCTTTACAGGAAATAGTTGAATATATAAAAGAAAATGATGATTATTTAATAATAGGTCATATAGACCCTGATGGTGATGCTATCGGGTCTATTATGGCCTTTAAATTTCTATTAAACCATTTAAACAAGAATTCCCTATTACTTTTACACAGTGACTTAACTAAAGAATATGATATATTATTTAAATACCTTAATTCCGATGAGTACTATATATTTAATAAGGGAAATGAAGAACAGTTAAAAGAATATAATAAGGTTATTGCCCTTGACTCTGCTAATATAGAGCGGTTGGGAGACTATAAACCTATTATTGAAAACAAGCAGATAGTAAATATTGATCATCATTATGATAACAGCCGTTTTGGGGACTTAAATTATGTGAATCCAGATGAATCAGCAGTCGGTAAAATAATCTATGATATGGTTGATCTCTTAGATATTGAGATCACCGAAGACCTAGGAACCGCTATGGCTTTAGCAGTATTGGCTGATACCGGTTCTTTAAAATACCCCAATAGTGACCCGGCCAGTTTTAGAATGATGGCCAGTTTAAAAGAAGAGGGGATTGATATTGTTAAAATCAATAGATTTTTACAGAGCTTTTCTTCTTTAAAGTATTTAAAACTGCTATCCGAGGCTCTTGCCAATATTAAAACGGCCAAACAAGGTAAAATAGCCTGGCTGGTGGTCAATAATCATACAATAAAAAGTATCGGTATTGATGAAAAAGAAATTAATAATCTAGTTAACTACCCGCGCGATATACGCGGGGTGGAAGTAGGTATTTCTTTTGTCGAAACGAAAAAAGACTTTATTGATATCAGTTTTAGATCTTTAAATTATGTTGATGTAAGTAAGATAGCCCATAAATTTAACGGGGGAGGCCATCCCCGGGCAGCCGGTACCAAGATTAAAGGCGCTTTAGAACAAACAGTTCGGGCAGTTCTGGATGAGGTGAAGAAAAATGTCTAACCAACCTGGTATAATAAATGTATTAAAGCCACCAGGTATGACATCATTTGATGTAGTAGGATATATAAAAAAGATATTGCAGATCAAAAAGGCCGGTCATACCGGTACTTTAGATCCGGCCGCTGCCGGTGTGCTACCGGTCTGTCTGCACCGCGGTACCAAGATTATCCCCTATCTGCCGGAAGAAAAAAAGGTATATATCGCCAGGATTAGTCTTGGTCTGAAAACTGACACCTTAGATGCTGATGGTGAAATATTAGAAAAAGATAATAACTGGCAGAGTTTAGACGACAATCAAATTAAAGAAGCTGTCCAGTCTTTTTCGGGCGAGATTATGCAAAAACCACCTATTTATTCTGCTGTGAAAGTAAATGGGAAAAGACTTTACCATTATGCTCGTAATGATCAAGAAGCCAAGGTGGAAATTGAAGATAGAGTGGTAAATATCTATGGTATCGAAGTATTAAATATAAATTTACCCCTTATTAAAATCAAAGTAAGCTGTTCGAAAGGCACATATATCCGTTCTCTGGCCAGAGACATTGGTAGTAAGTTAAATACTTTTGCTCATTTAAAAAATTTGCTGAGGACGGCCTCGGGGCCCTTCAAATTAGAAGATACGGTTACTCTCTATGAAATAACTAATGAAAATCTGGATAATATACTTATATCCCTGGACAGTCCTTTTGATTACAGACCGATGGAAGTTAAGGATTATGCCTATAAATTTGCTATAAATGGTACGAAATTGTTAATTAAGAACTTTATAAAATGGCCTTCAGATATTACAATAGGGGAAAGGCTATTGATATATGGCAAAGGTCAATTCATATCCATAAGTGAAGTTAAAGAAGATGAAGACGAAAAAATATATATCCAACCTTTGAGAGTATTTCATGATGGAGGTCAGAACTAAAAATGAATATTATTAGAAGCAATACATTTGATCAATATGAAATAGATGAGAACATCATAGCTATCGGTTCTTTTGATGGTATTCATAAAGGTCATAAAAAAATATTAAATAAGACTTTAACTTTAGCTGAAAAGAACAATCTAAAAAGCGGGGTTTTAACCTTTGAACCTCATCCCCAGGAAGTTGTGGCCGATGAAGATAATCATTACTACATTACTTCCCTGGCCCAAAAAAGAAAAATTTTAAATGAAATGGGTTTTGATTATAACTTTGAAATGAACTTTACAAAAGATATTGCCCAGACCCCATTCGATGATTTTGTTAAAAAGATTATTGTAGATAATCTAAATACCAAACACATCGTGGTTGGAACTGATTTTACCATGGGTTATAAAGGTGACGGTAATATAGATGAGTTAATTAAATTAGGAAAAAAATATGGTTTTGATGTTACAGCAGTTGAACCATTGAAAATAGGTGATCATAAAATTTCCAGTAGTGTGATCAGAGATCTGATCATGGGTGGACGCCTAAAGGAACTAAAAGAACATCTTGACCGCAACTTTATTTTAGAAGGGGAAGTAGTTAAAGGATATGGTCGAGGTAAAAAATTAGGTATTCCAACCGCTAATATTAAACCTGCCACTAAGTATATACTACCCCCGGATGGAGTTTATGCAGTTTATGTTTATCTAAATGAAGATAAATATAAAGGAGTTGCTAATTTCGGACATAAACCCACCTTTGATGATGATGACTTTACCATTGAGGTTCATTTACCGGACTTTCAAGGAGATATCTATGGTGAATTTGTCGAAATAGAGTTGATTGAATATTTAAGAGGAGAGCAAGAATTTGATGATGTAGACGAACTAATAGAGACAATAAAGCAGGATATTCTTTACATCAAAGAGGTTCTATGATAAAATTATTCTGGTAAAATTAAATACCTTATACTAGGTTAAAGATTCCTCAACTTTTACTTGGTGTAGGGCGTATCAACAACTAGGAGGTGAAGTAAATTGATTTCCAAAGAAAGAAAACAAGAGATTGTGCAAAAGTATCAAAGAGATGAGAAAGATACTGGTTCTCCCGAAGTACAGATTGCTATTTTAACCGAAAGAATTTCTCAGCTTACAGACCATTTAAAAGATCATAAACAAGATCATTCTTCCCGTAGAGGTTTACTTAAAATGGTTGGACAGCGCAGAAAGCTTTTAAGATATTTAGAAAATAAAGATGTCGAAAGATATCGGGAATTAATCTCTAGTTTAGGTATTAGAGGTTAATTTTAATATGAAATTGTAAAGAGCGGGGTTCTACCCGCTCTTTATTATAATGAATAATTAATTTAAAGGAAAAAATAAGGAGGAAAAAAACGAATGACCAATACTTGGAAAACAGATTTTGCCGGAACAGAACTTGAATTTGAAACCGGTAAAGTGGCCAAACAGGCTAATGGTGCAGTTACTGTTAAATATGGAGATTCAATGGTTTTAGTTACTGCAACCATGTCAGAACCTAGAGAAGGTATAAATTATCTACCTTTGATGGTTAATTATGAAGAACGCGTTTATTCTATCGGTAAAATTCCCGGTAGTGTGAACAGAAGAGAAGGACGCCCACGTGATTTTGCTACCCTAACAGCCCGATTAATTGATAGACCATTACGTCCCCTGTTCCCGGATGGTATGAGACACGATATTCAGGTGATTACAACCGTACTTTCTGTTGACAAAGACCATGAACCAGATATCATAGCGATGAATGGAGCCTCAGCAGCTCTCACCTTATCTGATATACCTTTTGATGGTCCTATTGGAGGAGTTAAAGTCGGTTTAGTTGATGGTGAACTTGTTTTAAATCCAACCGAAGAAGAGCGGAAAAATTCAAAGTTGGATCTAACAGTTGCTGGAACAGAAGAGGCTGTTTCAATGGTAGAAGCCGGTGCTGATGAAGTTGAAGAAGAAGTAATCCTTGATGCAATTGACTTAGCACATGAAGAAATCAAAAAAATCGTCCGTTTCCAGAAAAAAATGCAAAAAGAAGCGGGTTTAGAAAAACAGGATATTTCCTTAGTAAATAATGTAGATGAAAAGATAGAAAAATTAATCAGCGATTTTGCTACAAATAGATTAAGAGAAGCTATCAATACCGTTAAGAAACAGGAACGCAGTGAACAAATTGATGAACTAAAAGAAGACGCAAAAGAATATTTGGCAGGCAAATTAGAAGATTATGAAGAAAAAGAAGAAGAATATAATAAAATGGTTGAGGCTGCCTTTGATGACCTCACTAAAAAGCTAGTCAGAAAAATGATTATTGAAGATGGTAAAAGACCAGACGGTAGATCTTATGATGATATCAGACCTATCTGGTGTGAAGTTGGCAACTTACCAAGGGCCCACGGTTCAGCTATCTTTACAAGAGGTGAAACCCAGGCCTTAAGTGTAGTTACCTTAGGAGCCAGCAGTGATGAAAAGACAATCTTTGGTCTTGGTGAAGATGAGACTAAAAGATATATGCATCATTATAATTTCCCACCCTATAGTGTAGGAGAAACTAATCCCTTAAGATCACCCGGCCGGAGAGAAATCGGACACGGTCATTTAGGGGAAAGGGCTCTCAAACCGATGATCCCTTCTAAAGAAGAGTTCCCTTACACAATTCGGGTTGTCTCAGAAGTACTTGAATCAAATGGTTCTTCATCTCAGGCCAGTATCTGCGGCTCAACCCTATCTCTTATGGATGCCGGTGTCAAGATTAAACAACCTGTTTCAGGAATCGCAATGGGTTTAATCAAAGAAGGCGATGACTATGCAGTCCTTTCTGATATCCAGGGGATGGAAGACCATTATGGAGATATGGACTTCAAAGTAGCGGGAACTCCCAATGGGATAACCGCCCTACAGATGGATATCAAAATAGGGGGACTTTCTAAAGATATCCTAAGGAATGCTTTAAACAAGGCAAGAAAAGGAAGACTCTATATACTAGATAAGATGCTGGAAGTAATTGATGAACCAAGAGAAAATCTATCCGAGCATGCTCCACTTATCATGACCATGCAGATTGATCCTGAAAAGATCAGACACGTAATTGGACCAGGTGGAAAGATGATTAATAAGATAATCGATGAAACCGATGCCCGGATCGATATCGAAGATGATGGTACCATCTTTATTCTAGCGGAAGGCCAGGAAAACGGTCAAAAAGCGAAGAAGATGATTGATGATCTAACCAGAGAAGTTGAAGTCGGCGAAGTTTATGAAGGTAAAGTTGTTAAAATTATGAACTTCGGTGCCTTTGTTGAGATCTTACCTGGTAAAGAAGGCCTTGTTCACATCTCTAATATTGCTGACAGGCATATCAATGAAGTATCCGATGTCTTAAGTGAAGGAGACGAAATCAGAGTTAAGGTAATCAAGATTGATAATAAAGACCGTATTAACCTTTCCATGAAAGATGTTGAACAGGACTTTGAAGTATAAATAATTTAATAAATAAAGATAACTATCTTTTAAGATAGTTTAAGAAACTTACCTCAAGTAAACTCCTTTAAATTTCTTAATTTAAAGGAGATGTATTGAGGTTGTTTTTTTACATATAGTTACATTTTTTGCCAATCAAGAAGGAGATGTTCAAAAAAATGAAATTAGGGAGACACCTTTCCATTAGCGGTGGTATTGATAAAGCAATTGATGAAACCATTGCAATTAATGCAAACTCTGTTCAGATCTTTACCAAATCACCCAGGAGTTGGCAGAAAAAAGAAATAAGTGAAGAAGAGATAAAAAAGACGAGAGAAAAAATAAAAAAGTATGAAATAAAAGCTTTTGTGGTCCATTCCAGCTACCTGGTTAACTTAGCAACCCCCAATGATGATCTATACTATAAATCCAAAGAAGAAATAAAAGAAGATTACCGCCAGGCTGGCCGGCTGGGAGCCGATTATTATGTCTTTCACCCCGGTAATTATGTTAAGTCTTCCAAAGAAGCAGGCATAAAGAGAATAGTAAAGGCTGTTAAAGAATTGCTGAACGAAGTTAAGAATGAGACTAAACTTCTCATAGAAAATACAGCCGGGGCCGGGACTGAGATCGGCAGTAATTTAGATGAACTAAAAGAAATAATGTATGAGGTCGATAATTTTACAAGAATGGGACTTTGCCTTGACCTCTGCCATTTATTTGCAGCCGATTATGATATTTCTAATCAAGCAGGTATAGAGGCTTTGATTCAAGAAGTAAATAATAAGATCGGCCTAAAACATCTTAATTTGATTCATTTAAATGATTCTAAATTTGAGTTAGGCACAAATAAAGATAGACATGCCCATATCGGCCAGGGTAAAATTGGCTTAGAAAACTTCGAGACAATTATTAACCACGAGAAATTAAAAGATAAATTATTTATAATAGAAACCCCCGCTTTTGATGGTGTTGATAAAGACATTCAGACTATACTTAACTTAAAAAAAGGTGAATGAGTTGAATATAATAGATTATTTTAATAATGAGATTAAAAATCAAATAAGAGATGAGATCGATAATGCAAATGGAAATGAAGTATTTTTTCTGATTGAGATAGACTTTGATCAGGAAAAAATTAAAAATGTGGAAGTTTTAGCCCGGGGGAATCAGAGCATGGCCCCCGCTATTATTAATTCACTACCGAAAAATTCTATGGTCCTGCATAACCACCCGTCTGGTGATACAACACCTTCTGGAGCAGATATCAGGGTTGCATCTAAAGTGGGCGATAAAGGGATCGGTTTTGCAATTTCAGATAACAGTGTAAGTGAGCTCTATTTTGTGGTAGAACCGAAGGATATCGGGGAAGTCAAAGAGATAGATAAAGAGGAGATCCTTTCATATTTTAAAGATGATGGTCCCCTGGCCAACAATATGGACGGATTTGAATACCGGACCGAACAACTGGAAATTGCAGCCAATATTGTTGATAACTTTAACCAATCTGAGTTCACATTAATAGAAGCAGGTACCGGAATTGGTAAATCCTTCGCCTATTTAATACCGGCCCTCTACTGGGCTGTAAAAAATGATGAAACGGTAATTATTTCCACCAATACGATCAACTTACAGCAGCAGATTATGGATAAAGACATAGAATTTTTAAAGAAAGTACTGCCCTTTAAGTTCAAGGCTGACCTGGCTATTGGACGTAAAAATTATTTATGTATTAGAAAACTCAAAAATATTGGAAATGCAATGGTAGAAGCTGACCATGAGGAACAACAGAGTTATGAAAAGTTGGTTGAATGGTCCAAAAAGACTAAATCTGGCATGCGGAATGAAATAAAATTCAACTTAAAAAATTCCGTCTGGGATGAGGTGGCTTCGGAAAGTGATTACTGTATAGGAACTTTATGCCCCTATTATGACGACTGTTATTTTATGAAAGCCAGAAATGAACTATTTAATTCTGATCTTATCGTAGTTAACCACTACCTCTTATTATCCGACGCTGTAATCAAAAATTCTGGTTATTCCACCTTGCCTAAATATAAGAGTTTAATCGTTGATGAGGCCCATAACTTTCATGATGTAGCGACTTATCACCTGGGGAAAAGCACATCCTATAAATTAAACAACCAGATTTTTAAAAAATTATATGATAAAAAATACTCGATTATTCCCCGGGTAAGAAATAAGGTTGCCAAGCTGTCTATGGATAACAAGGAAGAAGTTTATCAGCTTATTGATCAAAGGATAATTCCGAAGATAAAAGATTTAGAGGAAAATAACAAAGAATATTTCCTGCTTTTAGATAAATTTTTTCAAAAGTATGAACACAGCAGTATAATTATTGCAGAAGAATTAAAAGAAGATGATACATACAAAGATATCAATCAAAAGGGCTTTAATTTTTACGATAATTACGATGAATTACTTGTTTATTTAAAAAGATTAATAAATCAGTTAAAAATGGTCGAAAATTATGATAAAATAGAGGCTGAATTACTTGAATTAAGACAGAACCTAAATACGGTTAATGATATGGCCTTTAATCTTCTTTTTAATTTAGAAGCAGACGATGAAGACTATGTATTCTGGTTGGAAAAGTACAGATATACTGACCGTTATGTAAGCCATATGAGTGCTTTACTGAACGTGGAAGGTCAGATGCCCGATATGTTATGGGATAAGTTAAGAAATGTTTTAATGACCTCTGCGACCTTAACGGTCAATGATTCCTTTGATTTTTTTACAGAAGCCTTAGGGATCAATAATCAACAGGAGTATATAGTTAATTCTCCTTTTAACTATGAAAAACAGAGTCGACTCATTATCCCAAATGATATTTATTCACCTTCTAATAATGCCTTTACAAGTCAGATTGCCGATGATTTAACTGATATATTAAAAACTTTTAATGGTTCGACTATGGTTTTATTTACTTCCTACAATATGCTTGATAACCTATACAAAAAGGTAAACCATAAATTAGAGGAGGATAATATAAATGTGCTTTCCCAGAGTAAATACTCCAGAAAGTATATTATGGATAAATTTAAAGCCGGTAAAAACCAGATAATCTTTGGTACCCAGAGTTTCTGGGAAGGTGTCGATATTGTTGGTAAAGATCTTAAATACTTAATTATTATGCGTCTGCCTTTTCCGGTCCCCAATGATCCCGTTAATGCGGCCCGGGTTAAGATGATGAAAGAGGAAGGCAAGAATTACTTTTTTGAATATTTTATTCCGAAAGCGGTCATCAAGTTCAAACAGGGCTTTGGCCGATTGATCCGTTCCAAAAATGATAAAGGAATTGTAATCTGTATGGATAATAGAATAATTAATAAGAGGTACGGCCAGGTATTTTTAAATTCAATACCTGATAGGTGTCCGGTAATTAAGATGAAATTAAGACAGATTATTGACTATGTAGCTGGAGAGGATTAAATATGAAAAATCAGGACAAGATAATTATTATAACATTACTAGCCCTCCTTATATTTACCTCAATAGGATCGGCCCAACCCCGTTTTACCTTGATTTATGTGGTGCAAAACGGTGATACAATCTATGATATAGCCAAAGAATACAATACAACCGTTGAACATATATTAGAATATAACCATATTGATAATGCTTCCAAGATCAATATCGGGGATGAGCTGGTAATAAAAAAAGAAGAAGAAGACAATAATGATAAAAATTTAAATTTAAATTACAGTTTATCACCCCATAACGACCGGACTGAAAATTTTAAATTAGATGTAGGACGAAATTATTCCGTAAGATATAATCCAGAACAACCGTTACCCGATGTAAATATACCACCGGATAAGATTATCCAGTACTTTGTCGATTCCGGGGACACACTTTATGATTTAGCCCAGAGCTTTAATACCTCTGTCGGGGTTATCATGGCCTTAAATAATATGGAGAACTCCATTATTAGACAAGGACAAAAGTTAAAACTGCCGATCCTAAACCTTTCAAAAAGGCAGGTCTTGGCCAGAACGATCAGTCAATCTGATATTGAAATCATGGCCAGGACGATCCACGGGGAAGCTCGCGGTGAACCTTATATGGGTCAGGTAGCTGTCGGGGCCGTAATTATCAACAGAATTTTAAGTAATGAGTTTCCCGATACGATTAAGGGTGTTATTTATCAAAAAAATCAATTTACAGCCGTTTCGGACGGCCAGATCCACTACACACCCAATAATACGGCCTATAGAGCAGCTAGAGAGGCTATAAATGGGGTAGACCCTACGTTGGGCTCTCTCTATTACTACAATCCTGAGACAGCCCAAAATAAGAGTTTCTTTAATACAAGAAAATTTGTAGTTAGTATAGGAGATCATGTATTTGCAAAATAGGAGGCAAACGATATGAAAATAAAGGTAAAAAGAATGGGTGAGGATGTAAAGTTACCAGAGTATCAACATTACGGTGAAGACTGTGGAATGGATCTTATGTCACGCTATGATTATACGCTTAAACCGGGGGAATATAAATTAATAAAAACCGGTTTAAAAATTGCGATACCACAAGGTTATGGTGGATTTGTCTATCCCCGCAGCGGTCTCGCCTTAAAAGAAGGCATTACGGTCTTAAATGCCGATGGGGTAATTGATCCCGGTTACCGTGGTGAGTTGGGAGTCATCTTAATCAACCACGGTCAAAAAAAATTCAAGATCAATAAAAATGATCGAATTGCACAGTTAATTATTCATAAAACCTTTAATATAGAGTGGGATGAAGTAGATGAATTAGAAGATAGTAACCGCAGTGACGGCGGTTTTGGACATACAGGCAAAAATTAAGGGGGATAAAATATGGAAAGTAATGTAAAAGATCTTTCATTAGCTCCAGCCGGTAAAAAGAAGATCAATTGGGTTAAAGAAAAAATGACAGTTCTCAATAAAATTAAAGAAGAATATAAAGAAGATCAGCCTCTCAAAGGCAAAACGGTCTCAATCTGTTTACATCTTGAGGCAAAAACAGCCTATATGGCAGTTACTTTAAGTGAACTAGGGGCCGATGTGTACATAACAGGCAGCAACCCTCTCTCTACCCAGGATGATGTAGCTGCCGCCCTAACTGAATATGGTGTAACGGTTTACAGCTGGCGGGGTGAAACAAAAGAAGAGTATGATGAGTCTTTAAATAAGATATTAGAGGTGGAACCCGATTTAATAATTGACGATGGGGGAGACCTCGTAAGTAAGATACATAATGAGAGACCGGATCTGATCAACAAGATAATCGGGGGAGCAGAAGAAACCACAACTGGTATTATCAGGTTAAGATCGCTTGATAATAATAATCTATTGAAGTTCCCCATGATGTCAGTTAATGACGCACAGGCCAAGTACCTTTTTGATAACAGGTATGGAACCGGCCAGTCGGTCTGGGATGGTATCATGCGGACCACTAATATGGTAGTGGCCGGCAAAGATGTTGTAATTGCCGGTTACGGCTGGTGTGGAAAAGGTGTGGCCAGAAGAGCTAAAGGCTTAGGGGCAAGGGTTATTGTAACAGAAGTTGATCCCTTTAAAGCAATTGAGGCCAAAATGGATGGTTTTCGGGTCATGCCGATGAATAAGGCCGCTAAAACCGGTGATATTTTCATAACGGTAACCGGGTGTAAGGATGTAATAAATAAAGAACATTTTAAATTAATGAAAAATGGTGCCATTTTAGCCAACGCTGGTCATTTTAATGTAGAAATTAATGTAGAAGAATTAAAAGAAATGGCCGATGAAATAAAAGAAGCGAGAGAAAATATAGAAGGATATAAGATCGGTGATAAAACCCTTTATCTCTTGGCAGAAGGCAGGCTTGTCAATCTGGCGGCAGGGGATGGACACCCCGTGGAGATAATGGATATGAGCTTTGGTTTACAGGTTTTATCATTACTCTACCTATCCGAAAATGACCTAAGACCCGGATTATATAAGGTGCCGGATCATATTGACAAGAAAGTGGCAAAATATAGATTAAAAGCGGAAGGGACAAAAATAGATTCACTGAGTCCAGAACAAAAACAGTATTTAGAAAACTGGCAAATTTAGGTGAGAAAAATGTTAAAAATTAAAGTACCGGCAACTTCTGCCAATTTAGGGCCCGGCTATGATTCATTTGGTCTGGCTCTAAATCTATTTAATGAATATCAATTTAAAATCGATAAAGATATAGAAAAATTGTCAATAGATATAATCAATAACAATGAAGTTGAGGTAAATCTGAAAAAAGAAGATAATTTAATTTTAAATACTATCAAGTATCTAGATGAGAGTTTACCCCATAAGATAAATACACGGGGCCTACAGATCAAAGCAAAGCTTAACTATCCCTTAAATAGGGGGTTAGGTAGTTCTGCTAATGCCATAATTGCAACTATTTTTGGTTTAAATGAACTGTTTGACCTTAACTTAGCTAAAAAAGATATACTGTCTTATGCCCTTGAATTAGAGGGACACCCGGATAATATAGTTCCCACCTTAGTGGGAGGATTTACGATCAGCAAGGTAGAGGATAATGAACCTATCTATGAAAAATTTGAAATAGCTGAAGAGATGCAGATACTCCTGTTCATTCCCGAACTGTCCATTAAAACAAAGGAAGCCCGGCGGGTAATCACGAATACAATTAAAATTAACCATGCAACCCAAAATATTGCCAATGCCTCTCTCTTAACAGCCGGATTAATTAAAAATGATATTGAGCTGATGAAAAAAGGATCAAAAGATTATATCCACCAGTCCAAACGAATCGCTCTTAATCCCAAATTAGAAAAAATATTTATTGAACTCAAGGAAAAATTAGAAACCCCGCTATTTTTAAGCGGGAGCGGCTCAACCTTAATCTTTTTTTCTAAAAAGGATTTTAAGAACGAAAAGGAAATAATTAAAAATACAGCCGATAAATATGGTATTGTTAACTACTTAATTGAAACTGATGTTAATAATCAAGGTATAATAATAAATAAAGATGGTGATTAAAATGTGGAAAGGATTAATAAAAAAGTATAAAGAATTTTTACCAGTTTCTGATCAACAAGAGATAGTTACCTTAAATGAAGGTAATACTCCTTTGATAAAAGCTGACTGGTTTAATAAAAAGTATGGTTTTGAACTTTACTTAAAGTTCGAAGGGGCCAACCCGACCGGTTCTTTTAAAGATCGGGGTATGACCCTGGCTGTAACAAAGGCATTAGAAGAAAAATCTAAAGCGATTATCTGTGCTTCAACCGGTAATACTTCCGCTTCAGCGGCTGCTTTCGGGGCCCGCAGTGGATTAAAAACATTAGTAGTGGTACCGAAAGCCAAGATCGCTAAAGGGAAGTTATCGCAAGCTTTAATATACGGGGCCCAAATTATACCAATCAAAGGTAATTTTGATAAGGCCTTAGAAATAGTTAGAGAATTAACCGATAAACATGCCTTAACACTGGTTAATTCCTTGAATCCTTTCAGAATTGAAGGTCAAAAAACAGCTGCTTTTGAAGTGGCTGACCAGCTTGACCGAAAGAAACTTGATATTCTCGCTTTACCGGTCGGCAATGCCGGCAATATTACTGCCTACTGGAAGGGGTTTAAGGAATATAATAAAAAAGGGATAATAGATTATCTACCAAAGATGTATGGTTTTCAGGCAGCTTGCTCAGCCGCAATGGTTGAAGAAAGGGTAATTGAAAATCCCGAAACGATTGCGACTGCCATCAGGATTGGTAATCCTGTTAATAGAGACAAAGCAAGAAAAGCACAAGAAGAATCGGAAGGATTATTTGAATCTTTAACAGATGATCAGATAAAAGATGCCCACCGACTACTTGCAGCCAAAGAAGGGGTCTTTGTGGAACCGGCCTCAGCTGCTCCTGTAGCAGGACTAATTAAATTAAGCAAAGAGAAAAAAGAGTTAGTTCAAGGTAAAAAGATTGTAGCTATTCTGACCGGTAATGGCCTGAAAGACCAGGAGTTTGTCTTAGATAATTATTCTATTCCTAAAGCAGTTGAAGGTGATTTAGAAAAGGTAGAAGCGATTATAAATTTATAGATAAAGAGGAAAAACGGAACTGTTCAAGAAATATAAACTAATAAAGCAGAAAACCCTTTGGGAGGGGGTATTTAATTGAAGATATTTAACTTTAATTTCCTCGATGATTGGAGGGCCAAGATATATTATATTCCTGTAAAATATAGTATATATGCCCTAATAATTTCAGCGGCTGTTTTGTTATTAGAACAAAATTATCAACCTTATTTAATAAATATCTTACCTAATATGTTTTTTACTCCCCTGGAAATTACTAAAACGATACTATCAACAATCGCTGGTTCTCTATTATCTATTGTTACCATATCTTTTTCCATTATCATGGTTGTATTAACTACATATTCTACTCAATTTTCACCTAGGACCTTACAGGATTTTCTAAAATCAAAACTAACATTGCAGACCTTAGGGATCTTTATTGGGGGATTTATATATTCAATTGTCACCCTGATGTTTTTAAGTTCTGATGGCCAGACTGTATTTTTATCAGCAGCAGTCGGTGTAATTATAGTAATATTTTGTCTTATTTACTTTGTGATGTTTATCAACCATGTTTCACAATCAATTCAGGTTAATCTATTGATCGATACCTTAACTACAGAGATCTTAGAACTGGTAGACAATGTCAAAGAGTTTAATGAAGCCCATGAAAATATTAGAAATGAACCACCTGCTAATCTGGATTATATTTTAGAAAAAAGCCAATATAGTATTTATTCAAAAGAAGTGGGCTTTATCAGGGATATTAATGATTTAAAGCTGTCTAAATTCGCCGATGAACATAATATAGTAATCAATGCTGAACGGATGATTGGTGATTATGTAACTAATAATACGAAGGTATTTACCATCTATTATGATATAGAAGAAATGGAGATGGAAGAATTAAATGAAGAGACCCTATCTAAATGCCTTGACTTTATCCTGGTGGGTAAGGAAAGAAACAAGAGTAAGGATATTGAGTTTGGAATCCAGAAATTAACCGAAGTAGCCTTAAGGGCTATCTCTCCCGGTATCAATGACCCCAATACAGCCATATTCTGTATTAAACAGGCCGGGATGGTTTTAGATAAGATTGCCAAAGCTAATATTGAAAACACCTATTACTATAATGAAGATGATGAACTTACCTTAATATTTGAAGATATCAGTTTCGACTATCTCCTATATAAAACATTTTACCAGTTAAGGTACTATTCAATGCGTGATGTTTCAGTAGCTGCTTCAATATTAGAGGCTTTAATAATCATAGCAGAAGGTAATGAACAAAAAATAAAAGATATCACCTGGGAATTTGGCAACTATATAGTACAGGGTTTTGATGAAAATATATTAGAAGATCTTGATAAAAAATATATGAACAGCAAAATAGAAGAGCTGGCTGTGATGACAGAAAAATCTAAAGGAGCCGGAATCTACTTTGAATAAAAATGGGAGGTGTCTAAAATAGACTACAAAGACAAAAACTTTTATCAAAAAACAGTTACAGAAAGCTTTGAGATCCTTAATACTTCTGAGAAGGGACTGGAAGAAAAAGAAGCTGAAAAAAGGTTAGAAGAATATGGTGAAAATAAGCTTGTCCGCTTAAAGAAAACACCTGAAATCATAAAATTCCTATTACAGTTTAGAGATGTACTAATGATCATCCTCTTAGTGGCAGCTGGTATGTCCTTTATTAT
>DATGCJ010000037.1:0-2798 GCA_035312025.1 Halanaerobiales bacterium
TTTTGATGAAATAAAAGGCGAGACTTCAAAAGATAAAATTAAGCAGTTAAAATCATTTAATTTAGAATATGAAAAGCATAATACGATTACGAATCACAGTATTGTAGATGTATATGACCATATAATAAAAGATTGGTATGATTTAAATACAATTAGGTATAATAGTTATGATGGTGATACCCAATATGCCGAATATGGTACTCCATTTGAAGGTGTATATTTATTGAAGTCTAATTTAGATAAAAATTCTGCAGGCTATAAAAAATTAGCCAGTAAAACAGCTAATAATGGGAAAGGCTGGGAACCCTTGATAGGTGATCCATATAGTGGTAGATTTTACTTTGAGACATTTATTGGTGTTTTTGAGGGGAACAATCATATTATAAAAGATCTTTATATTAATAGATCTGATGAAGATTACGCAAGTCTATTTGGCATGTTAGGAAATAAATTTGTAGAAAGCGATGCTAAAATTATGAATTTAGGTATGGAAAATATAGGAATAAATGGGGGAAATTCAGTTGGTGGTATAACAGGTAACAATAAGGGAGTTATAAAAAACAGTTATGTTAAAGGTCTTATAGAAAGTTCAAGTTCAGCAGGTGGAATAGCAGGTGGTAATTATGGTGTTATAGTAAACAGCTATTTTAGAGGAAATATAGAGGGAACAAATAAAGTTGGTGGAATAGCAGGTGGTAATTATGGTGTAATAGTAAACAGCAATGTTGAGGGTAAGATAAAAGGAATTGAAAAAGTAGGTGGTTTAGTAGGTGATAATAAAAATGAAATAAAAAACAGTTATTTTAAAGGAGAACTTTTGGGCGAAGATGAAATAGGTGGGATTGCAGGAATAAATGATTATGGAAGTATAATAAAAAACAGTTTTGCAGATTTGAATATAGATGCAATAAATAGTAAAGATATGGGTGGTATAGCGGGTACTAATTATGAAATTATCCGGAATAGTTATGCCTCTGGTGAAATAAATGGAGATGTGTCTTTAGGAGGTTTAGCTGCAAATAATCACGGTATTATAGATAGAAGTTATTCGACTATAAAGATATCGGGGTCTGATAATATAGGCTTACTAGTTAATTCTAATTTTGGTACTGTAAAAGATTCTTTTGTATTAGAAGATGATATTTTACTTATTGATAACAGCAACACCACGACATCTGAAATATTAGGAAGAACCACAAAAGTTAATGAAGAGGAAATGAGGGGAAACGAGATTTATACTGTTAACCCTATAGATGGATATGAAAATCTTATTGATTTATGGTCTGAAGATATTTGGGACTTAGGAGATGATAGTGTTAATAGCCATTCTTATCCCTCTTTATATTGGCAAAAAGAATAAATAATTATATAAAGGCAAGCTAACTGTGAGGTTAGCACGCAAAGTTTTGAGTCTAAGATTTTTAACCAGACTGTCAGAACTACCTCAGGCATTAACTATAAAAGTGTAAAAAGCTTTGGCAGTTTTTTTAAATAAAACATTAAAGTATCTAAGTAAATATATATTCAGTTTTGAAATCTGATATACTTCAGAACTTTTATGTATCTTAGAGTCTAGATATGAAAAGAAGGGAGGGTAGGATATATTTAAAGTTATTTTATTAAATTTTCAAAATTGAATTTATGATAAAATACTACTTAAAATTATAGACCAACTTACTATCTTTTAGTTTTAATTAAAACTAGGTAATTTCTATATACGAACTTTTATTTTTAAAATATCTGATATAAAGAGGAGAGATATAAAAATGTTCAAAAAACTCAAGATTAGCTTTTAATTAGTATTAATGTTAGCAGTTTTGTTTTCAGGCAGTATTGAAGCACAACAAGTAGATAGGGCACCGAGAATAAATATTAATGGAATTACAGGCGACAATTTTATAAGCCAGACCGGTGTTTTGTATCCTTTCAAAAATACTGAAAATTCACTTTGGTTTACTGATTTAAGATACAGAATAAGTTCAGATGAGGTGCAGGAATGGAATCTTGGTTTGGGTTATAGGTTTAAAAAAGACCAAGGTAAAGAAAACCATATAGCTGGAGTCTATTTATATAAAGATAACAGGAAAGAATTTGATCATAACTGGGATATGTGGACTTTAGGGGGAGAAATATTATCTGAAGAATTTGATTTTAGAATAAATGCCTATATAACTGACGATGAGAAAGTATTAGCCCCTAATTCCACCGCTGGAGGGGAACCTTCTTTTAGAATCAATGAAAGTAATGAATTGCTAATCTCGACCGGTAATGCAGTATATTATAAGTCGATGGATGGTGTGGATATAGAATTTGGTAAAAGATTTACTGAAACAGATACAATCTTTAAAGATGTTGGTGTATATGCTAAGTTCTTTAGTTTCTTTGAAAGTAGTGTAGGTCCAATGCAGGGAAAACAGATTAGGATTAATAAGCAATTTGGTAATAGAGATAAAATAAACTGGAAAATTGGTGCTAAATGGCGTGAGGATAATATAAGAGGTAGTGAAACAAAAGCCACCTTTGCAGTTTCAATACCATTTGGTAAAGGTTCAACTGGTAAGACAGATAACGAAGAAAAAGACTTACTAGAATCTAGAATGACAGACCAGCCGGAAAGAGATATTGATGTTGTGGTAGGAAAAGCCGAAAGCGAAGATGCTACAAGTGATACTTCAAGTGATGAATTTGCTGCTATTAACCCTGTTGAAGGTGAAGATAAAGTTCAAGTTTGGTATGTTACTGCCGATGGAAATGGAGATGGATCAAAGGAAGATCCTATTGGTTTAGATAAACGCGCG
>DATGCJ010000038.1:0-7937 GCA_035312025.1 Halanaerobiales bacterium
TTTTGTACTCAAAGCTACAATTAAAGGTTTAATGGCAAAGATAATTAACCATCCCATTGCCAAGTACATAATTACACTTATTATTTTTAACTTGTTTATAAAAAAGACTTTAAATATTATACCTAATAAGGCTATCGACCAGATTGTAATTAAAATTGTCCAGCCTAATTTACCTCTTAAAGCAACCATTGAAATCGGTGTATAGGTACCTGCAATTAAAATAAATATGGAAGCATGGTCGAGTTTTCGGAGGTGTATTTTAGCACTCTTTATGGGAATACTGTGGTATAAAGTCGAAGATAGATAAAGTATGATAAGAGAAGCACCATATACTATATAACTTACCAACCCATAGATATCAGTCGTCTTATAATGAGTTACAATTAAAAATACCAGGGCGAAAATTCCAAAAGCAATACCGAGCCCATGGGTTATAGCATTGGCAATTTCTTCTTTTTTACTGTATTTAATTAAATCCCCCATAAAAATACCCCCTTTTACTTTCTTTTATTGTTATTAATATTATTATAACAAATTTTTACTTATTTATATAATGAAAAGGCTAGTTATTTTTAATATATTAAATCAAATTTCTTTTAGATAATCAACATCTTTAACTTTTTTGTTATAGTAATCTATAACTTCTTGATACCTGAAACAATCAACTAGATGATCATTAACAATGCCTACCGCCTGTAAAAAAGCGTAAATAGTAACAGAACCAACAAATTTAAAACCTTTTTTCTTTAAATTTTTAGCTATAGTTTTTGATAATTCAGTTTCAGCTGGTACTTCGGATAAGGTTTCCGACTTATTTATAACTGGCGTAAAGACAGTAAACGACCAGAGGTATCGGCTGAAACTACCATATTCCTCTTGAATTTTCAAGACACGTTCAGCATTATTTATAGAAGCATCAATCTTTAGTTTATTTCTGATAATACCTTTATTGTTTAAAAGTTCAGTTCTTTTTGCTTCTTCATAAGATGCTATTTTTTCAATATCATAATTATCATAGGCTTCTTTATAATTGTCTCTTCTTTTTAATATGGTTGACCAGCTTAAACCGGCCTGAGCAGTTTCTAAGATTAAAAATTCAAATAGAATTTTATCATCAAAAACTGGAACTCCCCATTCTTTATCATGGTATTTGATATACATCTCACTGCCTTCAGCCCAATCACATCTATTCACTCTATTCACCTCTATAATTTAATTTATATTTGTATTATTAAAGTTCAATAATATATTTAAAAACCCTTTATAGTATGTAAGCCCATCCTTCCGGATGGGCTTTAATCTAAATTAATTTTCATATATTAATTCAACATCGGCGTGTCTAGCATCGATCTTTAAATCAGTTGTACCAGAACCAATTTGACCATTTATCATTTCGGTACTGTCTTCTTTTGTCTTGGAGAGACTTAAATCAGATCTTAAATTACCATATCTGGTTCTTACATCAACATTTAAATCTCTTAAGTCTTCTACCATCCAGACTTTTAAATCAGCATACCTGGAAGTTACATCTAAATCATTGCTTAAACTTTCAATTGAGATTTCTCCATATTCCATACTACCAGTTATAGCACCTTCTATATCAATTAGGTCTAACCCCATATACCTAATATCTAAATCAAGGTCGCCTTTTAGATTTTCAAACCTACCCCCGCCATATTTACCAGTTACCTCTGTATCTGCATATACATCTTCAAGACGATTATCGGTATAGGCGGTATCAATTCTTAATGAACCCTGAATATTTCTAAAATCATTTTGATTATAGGAAGTATCAATATATATTTTTCCATCTAAATCAGATACATTTAAACTTCCATATTCATTATTGATTTCTATATCTCCTTTTACAAAATTAACTATTGTTGAGTTATACTTTGCTTCTAAATCAAGACCGTTAATAAAGTTTTGTACCTTTACATTGCCGTACTTGTTGGCAAGCTCAATATATAAATCCTTGGGGGCTAATATATCAAAGTCTACTTCAAATGCCCTAATATTGGCCGGTTTTGGCCTCGGGGCCTGGACCTCAAGCTCAAATGTACCATTGGGTTCTCCATATAATATACCTATTTTCTCTAAAAATTCTTCGGCCGCTTCTTTGCTGCTTGAATATACCTTAACTTCATAAGTAACCTCAATAGTATCTTTATCATGCCCCTGTATATCAACTGAACCGACCGGGTTGTCTAATATAAAGTTCTCCAAATCAGCAGCATTATAACTAAAACTTGATTTTCTTACCGCTTCCGGGCTTCTTCTTTCATCATTTAAGGCTACATTGGGCATATTACTTATATTCTTAATTGACTCTGTTTCAAACTGCATAAAGTAATCTGCAATTACATCTTCATCATTTATTCTGAAATCAATGACCATGATGGCGACCAAACCGATCAGAATCAATGCTATTATCTTTTTCCTTTGCATTTATATCACTCCTAAACATCTAATTGTTTTTCTAATATCCAGGATCCTGCCATAAAGAATCCGATTAATATTAGAAGTGCTGCTACAATAGGGCCGCTGCCTAAATATATGGTGGCTATTTCTTCGCCATAAGGACTTGACCACATTACATCAACCGGTATATCGGGCAGCCAGTTGAATAATCGGGCGATAAATCCGCCTAATCTTACCAATATATAATGACTTAAAGCAAATACTACTATACTGACTAACCATCTGAACTTACCGTAAAAACAGCTGACCAGATAAGAGAACTGACTTAAAAGATATGGTACAATACCAATTACTATATAAGTTATAATTCCTAATACCAGCATCCGGGTTGAATAACTGCTGTTTACTGCTTCCGGCAGCTGTCCCATTAAAATCTTCAGCTGACTCCAGTGAAAAAACATGTGCAGTCCAAAGGTATAAAGTGTTAATACTATATATACGAGGGAACTCGAAGCTAGCTTAGCTGATACTATTTCATAACCACTGCGTGGTAATGATTTTAATAAATAGATCGTATTGTTTTTCCATTCCTGTCTAAAACTCTGATAACCCTGAACTAACATGATTAAGGGGAAAATCGCAAAAGGTATAAATCCCAGTCCAAATGTCAATCCTAAAGGCCAGACATCCATTCTTGTTATTAAATATATCTCCCAGGCTGATACAAGCAGTACTGAGACCAGTATGGTGAATAACATGCTTCTAATTTCTTTTTTAAATAATGATACCCAGCTTCTCATTTGAATACCTCCCTTACAAGTTCCTGTACAGATTTATTTCTTTCGGCTCTTAGGTCATCTGTATTACCTTTTAAGATCGCCTTACCATTTTCTAAAAATACTACATGATCAAAAAATCTTTCCGCTTCAACAACTTCATGAGTAGAAATTATTATTGACTGAAAATCAGCTTCGTATTCACTGATTAAACTTTCTAAAATTCTCGCCCTTGAATTGGGGTCGATTCCTGCTAAAGGCTCATCAAGTATTAAAAGGGGAGCCCTTCTTGCTAGGACCAGGATTAATTTTAATCTGCCTACCATTCCTTTTGAAAGGGTCTTTATTTTTTGTTCCATCTTTAAGTTCATAAAATCAACTAATTCTTCTGCCTTTTCAACACTAAAATCATCATACTGTGCGTCAAAGAAATTAATAGCCTCCTTTATTGTAAACCAGTCATAAAGGTGGTTTAATTCAGGTAAGAACGCAATATGGTCCATTAACTTTCTGGCTTCCATTCTTGATATTTCTACCTGGCCGGAATCTTCTACTACCAAACCGGATATTATTTTTAATAAGGTAGATTTACCGCTCCCATTCGGTCCAATTAAACCTGTGATCTGTCCCTCGGGAAATTCAACATTTATATTATCTAAAGCAAGTGCGTTTGGATACTTCTTTGATAGGTTACTTACTTTTACGGCAACTTCAGTCATTTTTTATCCTCCTCTCGAACTCTCTTTTTAGAAGATCAATAATTTCTTGTTTTTCAAAACCGATTGAAACCATCTCATCAATAAAATTTTGGACGGCTGATTGAGCCATCTGTTTGTTAATCTCTTTAATCACTTTATCATCATCCTTTATAAAAGTTCCTCTGCCTCTTTTAGTTTCGACTAAGTCTAAAATCTCCATCTCCCTGTAGGCCCGCTGTATTGTATTTGGATTAACCTGGATATCTTTGGCCAGTTCCCTCTGTGAGGGAAGTTTATCACCAGGACTAATTTCTCCGCGAGCGATCTGTTTCTTTATTTCTTCTATAACCTGTTCATAGATAGGTTTGGACGCATTGAAATCTATATTCATCTTCGTCCTCCTTTCACATTGTTTTAGTGCACTACTTATCTAATGCACTATTATTATAATATTATTTCCTTATGAATGTCAAGTACTTTTTTATATTTTTTGCAAAAAAATAAGCACAGGAGTTGTAATCCCTGTGCTGACAACGTTTATATTCCTATTTAATTTTTAATTAATGCTTCTGCAAGAAGTCCAAGACTACTTCAGCTGCCTGACTGGGCATTTTCATCCAGCCGTAAGCATGCACAAACCCCTGCAGTATTTTAATTTCATAATTACCGACCATTTTACCAAATGCTTCTGTTGAATTTTGTATCTTCTCATCATTCCACTCACTTTTACTGGGTAAAAATAGGATGGAACAGTTCATCTTCTTATAATACTTTTCAAATTTGAAGTGGTAATAGTTTTTCATGTACTTTTTTGATACATAAATTGGATAACAGGAAGTATATCTCCCCTCTTTATTCTTACAAACATTATTTTTTATGTACTCTTCAAAATATTCATTCCATAAGCCTGCCCTCTGGAAAAAACGGGCCTGAGTTTCTATGTATTCTCTTTTGGTTTTATAGGTTTCTTCTTTTCTTTTTTCCACTTCCTGGATCTTTTCTTCAATTTTCTCTTCCATCTCCTTTTGGTTCCCTGCCTGCAGTCCATATTCTCCAAATTCATTGTAGAGGGCACCTTCATTAACAGTAGCTATCACTTTTTTAGGATTGTTAGCTGCCAATACAGCTGCCACTTCAGCCCCTAAGGAACTGCCTATTATGTAATATCTATCTACATTAAGCTTGTCTAATAAAAGTTCGATATCTTCAGCCATATCTTCGATGTGGTAACCGGTTTTGGGTTTGGAACTTTGCCCATGTCCCCTTAAATCCGGTAAAATTACCCGGTATCTTTCTTTAAAGTGGGGGATGACTCCACTCCACATATGTAGATTGCCAGAGCCAAAGTGTAAAAAAAGTACTGTCGGTTTATCTTTTTGGTTATACTTAACATTCAACTCTATCCCGTTTTCTAAACTTATCACTTCTTCTCTCATTAATTATCTCCCCTTGTTAAGTATGCTTTAACTCATTGATATGGTGTTATATTCAGTATATAATAATATATAGAGAAAAGAAAATGAAAAGAAGGTGAAGTTCATGCTTAGAAATAAATTATTTACTATATTATTGATATTAGTATTACTATTTTCATTAAAGCTCACTGCTTCAGCTGAGTTAGACTTTGATTTTTTTATAAAATTATTTAGTGTTGAAAAGGATGAATTAGACTACTTTGCTAAGTTTGATATTTCTAATGACAACTTAAGTACAATTCTTTATTTTTATTCCAGCGCAGACCGAACTCTCACCAGAGATCAATTTCGGTACCTGATGAAACACCGCTATAACTGGCGTGAACTAAGCATTTATTTCGGTTTGCCCCCGGTAATGTTCGATGATGAAGTCATCAGGTTAAGAAGACCAAATCGAGAGAGAATGCAGGTTCCCTTGGATAGAAAAAGGTATAAGGATAGATATAAGACCAAAAATATCGAAGAAAAAGTGGAGTTGAACCCCGGCAAATATGAATACTATTACAGAAATAAGATAAGAGATATTGAAGAAAAAATCGAAGTTAAGCAGAATAAATATGAATATTATTATAAATCCAATCAAATGGAAGAAAAATTGTCGGTTCACATGGTGACTAATAAATATGAATACTACTTTAAAAACTTCTATACTGGACAGGAAATTAAAAAAGAAGGCCGCGGGCGCCCCATTGATTCTGAAAAATTATACCAGGAATTGAGAGAAAGATATAAAGAAGATGATGGTTACAAGGATGATGAAGATGATGATGAAAACGAAGATGAAGATAACAATATAAATTTTAAATTCAAAATAGAATTCAACTTCTAATTGAAAAATATCTTTTTTCGGCCGGAGTAGTTAGTTCTCCTATATTATTAATATGTATTTGGAGGACTAATGCTCCGGCCTATTTAATTAATTTATTAGAATTCATATATTTTTTAGATAAGGGGGGAACCTACTTGACTACCCTATCTGAGACAATCTCAAAAAATAAAGAGTCCTTAAAAATATTTGCAGCCATCGGATTATGTCTTTTAGGAGACGCCATGCTCTATACTGTCTTACCGACTAGAGTGGAACTATTTGCCTTCAGCGGGGCCCAGTTAGGTATCATATTAGCTGCCAATAGAGTTATTCGACTCTTTTCTAACTTTTGGGCGGCCGATTTATATAAGAGGTGGGGCAGGAATATCCCTTTTAAAATAGCGGTTATCCTCTCTATATTTATTACCTTTTCCTATGGTTACTTTGAACTTTTCTGGCAGTTTTTAATATTACGTTTACTCTGGGGGGCTGTCTACTCCCTGCTTAGGTTAAAAGCGTTACTTATTATCTTTGATTCAGGTCTGCCTGAAAATATGCAGGGTAAACTATCAGGGATTTTTAGGTCGATGTCCCGTTCGGGTTATATGGTAGGTATGATCCTGGGCGGCTATCTCACAGATTTATTTAGTCTGAGTGGAAGTGCTTATCTTCTAGCCGGCTTGACTGGACTCTCCCTGTTTTTTATCTTTAGGAAGGATCCTGAGAAAGAATTTAATAAATCAGGAAAAGAAGAGTTTGAACCTGTTCCCAAAACAAATTTACTAAAGTTGTTAACCAGTTTTAAGATGGCTATTTTAATGTTTATGGGATTTGCCCTTAACTTCACCGGCCTGGGCTTAATTAATTCCAGTTACGGCCTTTATTTGAAAAATATTTTTGGAGAAAGCCTCATGATCTTCGGTATTGCAGTTGGTATTGCTACCTTAAATGGTCTAATACTTTCTACCCAGTCCTTATTTGAACTAATATTAAGTCCCTGGCTGGGTAATACTGCTGATAAGTACTCAACCCATAAGTTGCTGGACTACGCATTTTATTTACATGCAGTATTAATGGCTTTATTAGTATTTTTTAAAAATGGATTTGTTGCCATTATTACTCCTTTATTTTTATTTATTAATACTGCCTTTATTATAATTATCCTTTATATCGAGGTCAGTAAATACCAGAAATCCTCTGTCTCAGATAGAATGGCCGGGTTTACAACTGCAGTTGATCTTGGAGCCGCTTTTGGACCCTTAACTTTAATATTTTTAGATGTGGGATTAACTCTCTCCCTTCTCTACTTAATAAGCGCATCTCTACTATTAACAGCAGGGGTATTATATAGAGTTCATTTTAAAAAGACACAGGTTTCTTAATAAAAAATTAAGGGCAGATACCTTATCTGCCCGTTTGTTACTTATATATTATTAACTTTTTAACTGTTCATCCTCAATTCTTCCTCCGTTGTCAGATTATTATTTAAAGCCTTTACCCTTAATTTTATATATAATTCTGCGTTTGTCGCATCATAATAGGGTTGTACAAATAATACCCCAATTCCGAAAAAGAGAGCGCCTAAGATAAACCAACCCAGAAAAGACAGATCTAAGATAAAGACCTTTAACTTCTCATCCTTCATCATATCTTGGCTAAGTTGGATAGCCCTTTTATGGCCTAAATCGGGATTTTCCGCTAAAAGATAAGGAACTAACCTGTATGCGTAGTATTTAATTATACCCGGGATAATTAATAA
>DATGCJ010000039.1:0-3809 GCA_035312025.1 Halanaerobiales bacterium
TAGGAACCCTTGCACCTGGTGAGAGTGAAACTGTAAACGGCAGTTATACGATAGTTCAGTCTGACCTAGATAACGGTAGTGTGACAAATACCGCAGAAGTGGAAGGTGAAGATCCTGAAGGAACTATTGTAGAAGATTTCGATTCTGCAGAAGTAATGGCCGAAATTAATCCTGATATTTCAATAAACAAAGAAGCTGATCCTAACACTTACAGTGAAGTTGGTGAAGTGATCACTTATACAATAAAAGTAACCAACACAGGTAATGTGACTCTATATGATGTGGAGGTAAATGATCCCATAGCAACTATTTATAATGTGGGTACCCTATATCCAGGTGGAGAAGAAACTATAAATATGACCATGACCATTATATCGGAACATTTGGATGAGGAGATTCTTGAAAATACAGCAATTGCATCAGGTATGGATGCCTACGGAACTGTAGTGAATGATACTGATACAGCCGTGATAGAAGCTGAGATTGTATCTGAGCCTTCAATTTCAATAACTAAAGAACCCTTTCCCACAACTTATAATAGTGTAGGGCAGGAAATAGAGTATACCATTACAGTGACCAACATTGGTAATGTAGAACTTGCAGATGTTACTGTGATTGATGATCTATTAGGTATAAATGATAATTTAGGAACCTTAGAACCTGGTGATTTTGTAGTTGTTACAGAAAGTTATTATATTACCGCTAATGATATAGACAGAGGTTATGTATATAATTTGGCAAAGGTAACAGGAAACGAAATAGTTATAGGTAAAAGTGGTGACCAAGTTAGCGATGAAGCTGAGGCAGAAATAACAGCAGAACAGAATCCCAGTATAGCAATAGAAAAGGTAGCTAATCCATTAGTCTACAGTGAAGTTGGTGAGACCATCAGCTACGAAATAAAAGTAACAAATGATGGTAATGTAACCCTCACCGAAGTAAGGGTAACCGATCCCACCTTAGGATTGGATTATTTAGTAGGAGAGATGGCCCCCGGTGACGAGGATAACCTACCGACACAAACCTATAATATAACTCAGGCAGATATAGATGCCGGTGCTGTAGAGAACACAGCGACCGCGGAAGGTAAAGACCCGTCCGATGAGACTGTATCAGACTCGGATGATGCTGTGGTAACCGCAGAACAGAGTCCCAGTATAGCAATTGAGAAGGTAGCTAGTCCATTAGTCTACAGTGAAGTTGGTGAAACCATCAGTTATGAAATAAAAGTAACAAATGATGGTAATGTAACTCTCACCGATGTAATGGTAACCGATCCCACCTTAGGATTGAATTATTCAGTAGGTGAGATGGTCCCTGGTGACGAGGACAACTTACCGACACAAACCTATAATATAACTCAAGCAGATATAGATGCCGGTTCTGTAGAGAACACAGCGACCGCGGAAGGTAAAGACCCGGCCGATGAGCCGGTGTCAGACTCGGATGATGCAGTGGTAACAGCAGAACAGAATCCCAGTATAGCAATAGAAAAGGTAGCTAATCCATTAGTCTACAGTGAAGTTGGTGAGACCATCAGCTATGAAATAAAAGTAACAAATGATGGTAATGTAACCCTTACCGAAGTAAGGGTAACCGATCCCACCTTGGGATTGGATTATTTAGTAGGAGAGATGGCCCCCGGTGACGAGGACAACCTACCGACACAGACCTATAATATAACTCAAGCAGATATAGATGTCGGTTCTGTAGAGAACACAGCAAATGCGGAAGGTAAAGACCCGTCCGATGAGCCGGTATCAGACTCGGATGATGCGGTGGTAACAGCAGAATATGTGCCTGGTAAGTCAGAAACTGCCTGGGCTTATCATGAAGATTATGCGAAGACCTTTATAGAACTAGGTATTTCAAATAATTGGGGCTGGTTCAATGGACCACTGTCACCAAAAGGAGAATATGAATTAGAACTTTGGGCTGGAGCTGGTCAAAATGATTTAAGTAAGGGAACACTGGTTGGAACTGTAATAGTATCTTTTGATGAAGAAACGGTCAAGTATATTGTGGATAATGGTTTTTATCTAAGAGAGGTCCAATTATATATAGGTAATGAGCCCACACCAACAGCTAGTCCTGGTTTATTAGGATATAATGATGAAGATGTCAATTCACAGGAATATACTATTTATTTCAGTTATTTCTCCGAGGTTAATTTTAATGAAGATATTTATATTGCTGCTCACGCTGTAGTTGAATACTAATAATAGATATATTTATTTCGGTGGCTGCCGATCATTTAGTAGTAACGGCAGCCCCGGAATTTACAATTCACTTAACATGTTCTAATTAATATTATATTTTAAAAAAACAAAAAAACAGCTAAAAAAAATAAGGAGGATTAAAAATGTTAAGGAGAAAAATTCCAGTGATACTTTTATTAGTGATTTTTACCTTCACTATGGGGGGTTGTGATATTTTTAATGCAGATACTGTGAGTAACGTAAAAACAGGAGAGGGTTTATCCATTAGCCAAGTTCAACCCCTGGACCAAGTATATGTTGATCCTGGAACTGTTGAAACAGATGTCATTGATATATTGAATAAAAAAAGAAATAAGGTTGAAATAGTTTTAAGTGATGATAGTAAAGTAATGGCTGAAGTTGCCTGGGAAGGTTCAATTGGAAATTATAATTCTGAAGAACTGGGTACTTATCAATTTGGGGGTACAGCTCTCTATAATGGTTTAAGTGCAGATGCTTCTATTAATGTTGTGGTGGATGATGGTTATACATTAACTTTAGCAATTAAAGGAGAAGGAGAAATCCGGGATAAAGAAAATAATATTATATTATCTGCTCCTAAAAACATAAAAGAAATTAGATGTGAACCAGGAACCATATTACAGTACACTGCGGTTCCCCATGGAAATTGGTTGTTTATGAGTTGGAATGGGGAGCATAATATTAAAGAATCTACAGTTGAAATTACTATGGATGAACATAAAGAGTTGCAAGCGACTTTTGGTAATATTTTGATTTTTGATCATGAAATTTTCTTTGAGAGTTGGTATAATTGGGGTGCAAAAGGAAAATTGGAAAATTTACTTGGCTATAAAATAGAATCAATTGAAATTCATGTAGAAATATATTTAGACAATGGTAGTGAAGTGATTACTACTAGCGGCAAAATAACGGATATTGCTGACAGAGAAATAGTGGATTGGTATATTGGTGGCGATAAATTTGCTGACCTTCGAAATGCCACTGATTACAAAATTATATTAAGGAATATTCAATTAGGGGAATAGCAAAATACTGAATTCAAAAATTAAATTAACTTCTTGAATACAATTCATAATAAATCTAGACAGAGACTTTTTGCTTCTCTTAAACAAAGGCTATACATATAGATCATTTTAATATTTCTTCTAATTCTTAACCATTTTAAAAATATTATACTTTGATTGGACATGATAAACCATTAATATATTGTTATTATTATCAATTGCTAAATGAATCATCTGATTATTAATAATTTTTTTCAACTTATTAATTGAATCATTCCAATTCGTTTTTATATCTAATTATCTAACTTTTTAAATAATAATTTCATATTATCAAAAACCTATTAATTAGCTTAGCCTTTAAGGCTGGGCTTTTTTTCAGGATATGTCTTTTTTACACTAATATTCTGATTTTGCTTACTACCTACCTTATTATTTGTCTTAGACTAAGCCTTTAAAGTTAAATTAATTTAAGTAATAATAAAAATCTTAACAATAGAAGGGGAATTATAATACAAAGAAGGTTCATTTAGATATTCAATTATTTTATGATATTTTTTGTATCTTA
>DATGCJ010000040.1:0-7015 GCA_035312025.1 Halanaerobiales bacterium
TAAGTTAAAATTTTCAAATAATCTTTGCAATGTATTATCGCTAGATCCGTCATTAACAACAATTACTTCAAATTCCGGGTATTGTAGTTCTAGAATTGATTCTAAATTAGATACTATTGTTTTTTCTTCGTTATAAGCAGGCACAATAATACTTAAAGGTTTATAAAATTCACTGCTGAAAGGTTTATCTATATCTTGGATTTTCTTTTTTAATCTTTTTTTACGTATTGAGAAGAAAGCAATAATATTTAAAATTATATAAGTAGTATTAACAAGGAAAAAATAAAAAATGGCTAAATAATCTAAGGTAAGTAGAATTTTATATATCATTTTTGTCCCCCAATACATAGTTATAATTATTTTGAGCCAGGATGTAATCACAAATATTTGCTCCCGGCTTGTTTTTTATAATAATATCTACAAGTAAATCTATATGACCCAGTTCCCATATTGCTTTGGCAGCATAGTATCTTACCCACCAGTTATCATCAGATAAAAGTTCTTTTAGTTTATCAATAAAAATATTTATTTTTATAATACTTAAATATTTAGCTGTTTGGCTTCTAATAACCCAATTTTTATGTGATAAATAATTAGAAAAGTCAATTTCGATAGGTTCCCCAATTTTGACAAGGGACTTAAAAATATGGATAATAACTTCCTCATGAAGATTTATTTTTAATAATCTTTTCATCACAGGTAAGCTTTGTTCATATCTGAAGTAACCAAATATATCTATAAATAATGATAATAATTTAAACTCTGCCACTGCAAAATTAGTAGTAAAATAAGTATTGTCTTCTAGATAATTGTTAATAAAGTCCAGTAATTTATCACATATATCTTCATCAAAATTAACTAATAGTTCTGTGATTGCTTCATAAGTCATATTGGTTTTATTAAATAGTACGTTTATTATTTTATCTAAAGATTCCATATTACCGATGTCTGATAAAGCCCAACTCGCAGTTATAATTACCAAGTTTTCTTGCGATTCTAACATTTGCTTTAATTTGTTAAGGGCTCTTTCATCTTCTAATTTACCAATTATAGAAGCAGCTTTTAATTTTTCTTTCTGCTTATTTGAATTTAATTTTCGTAGATAATAATCATTTATACCTGCTTGTTGGATAAGTATTTTTAATTTTTCATACTTTTTACCTGAATACTTTTTTAGGAGGGGCTTTAAAAATTCTACCATTAATTCATAATTTATATCATCCTTCATCATATTTGTAGCTTTTTTTAGTGAAACTTGCTTATTTATATAATCGTCAATGATTGGATAATATTTTTCTTGATATTCGGTAATTTTTTTCTTTTTTAGATTTTGCATTTTATGATAAATTATTATAATTAAAAAGATCAGCAAGGAAAGAAATGAAAATAGGTATAAAGATATATACAAATAATTTGTCATGATTAACTCCCCTGTCTAGTTAGATTTGTTAAAATATATTAAATAAATAGTTATGTTTACCTGTTAAATGGGAAAAATAATTATAAATCATTTTGGTAGATATATTGAACCTCATCTTTATTAAGTGACCTATTATAGATACGGATGTTTTTTATATTTCCTTTAAAGTACATTGGCTTTGCATCCCAATAACCCTTTCCAATCCAAAAAGCCTCATCTTTAACCGCATCTTCAAAGAATTCAGAATCTCTTGCATTACCAAAATTGTATCTTCTGTTTGTTATTTCCTGTCCGTTTAAATAGCCAGTATTGAAATCTTCACCTACTACTGCTACAAAGTGATACCAGGTTTTTTCCTGCATTGGTTCTCTAGAATCAAAACAAAAAGAAGGGTATTCACAGCCGTCAGCAAAGATTGTAAAGTATAAGTTTTTTGATTGAAAATGCATGGGGTCATGGGCTACTTCAATAATTAAACCTTGATTAGAAGCATCTGGCATATTAGTACAGGGATCTTTTGCCCCATAATAAAGGATCGGTCTAATTGCATCTTGGGTGGGAATATCTTCAACTTTAAACCACAAAGATATTGATCCCTGACCTAGGTTTTTTAAATTAAAGTTTGTTAAATTAATAAAGTCATCTTCACCATCAAATTGAATATTGTCTTCCCTAAAAGTTGCCCCATTATTTTCACTTTGAATTTGTCCTACAGTATCTATTATTTTCGAACTAGTGTCATTTAATTTTAAATATGATACTAAACCTTTCTTTATATCAACCTCTTCCGCATTGGTTTCCGAAATTACCGGCCCGAACAGCACAGTCAATAAAATTAACAGACCTAATAATAAGGTAGTAAATCTTTGCATAATTTTCTCCTTTCGAGAAGTAGAAATTACCAACATTAATTTTAATTAGCTTAAAAATTTGTTATACTAAATTAAATCACATGAGGCAAATGAGGTGTGTAAGATGCTCACCATAAAATGCAGTAAATGTAAGACCAAACTGTTTAAATATAAGAAAATAGGAGAGGGCAAAGTTATAAGATGTTGGAAAAGTAAGATTACCCGAGTATATGAAACCGAAGTAAATAATGGTAAACTGTTATGTGGCAACTGTGGAAATGTAATTGGAGAAGTAGATTATAAAAAAGTAGATATGATAAGTGATGCCTTTACTTATACGGGTACCAAAGTTAGTAAATAACTTTAAGAGCTTATCCTATCTTTTTTCCAACACATAAACTCATCTTCTTTATATTTAAAGTCGAATCCTGCTTTTTTTAATACTTTTTGGGAAGGTATGTTATCTTTTTTTGTTTTAGCCACTATTTTATTAATAGGAAGCAATTTCTGTTTAAAACCCCATTTAATCATAGCATTAAGGGCTTCTGTCATATAGCCATTAGAACGAAATTCAATACTTATTCCATAACCTATCTCTATTTCACCTTGTTCATCTGGTATATTTTTAAAACCGATTCTTCCGATAATCTGATTGGTTTTTCTTTTTATTATTAACCAATAAGTATAAAATAGATAATTATCTGGATCATTTTTCATATTTACCAGTTTAATATTATATATTTTGTACATCAAATTAGATAGGTGTTCTTGTTTATTTTTATAGCCTTTTTCACGATAAAAATTGCTTAAACTTTCTAATGATTTTTCTATATCTTCAGCTGTTAAAGGGACTAATTTCAATCTTTCAGTCAGTATTTCCACGTTCAACTTCCTTTCAATCATTGATATTTTTACAATTATTACTTAGTACTATTATATTATTTACCGAAAAGAAATACAATGATATAAAGGCAAAATGTTACCATTTATGGGGAGTTTATTTGACATTTATTTCGCATATCAGGTAAAATATAAATACAAAGAATAAATATATAAATATTATATAAATATTTGTTACTGCAACCAATTCACTAATTATTTTCAAGGAGTGAATTGGGTTTTTTTATTTTAGGGGGTTGAAAAAAATGAGTAATATTGCTTTTGGCGTAATCACAAATAATGTTGATAAATTTTACCCTTACTGTGACTTTATTCTCAATGCACAGGAGTATGGTCATCAAATTGATAAGTTATTTATCTGTTATTCACACAGGTTAAATGAAAAGAAAGTAAAAAGAATGAGGAAATATGTTGATATAGAATTGTTAAAGATAAATAATAATAGTAAATTAAAAAACCAACTTCTTGATTTAGGATTAACTGAATTTGAAGTGAAGAAATTAATTCAAAGCCGGGATTTAAAAAAACATGATCTAGTCCCCTATGGTAAAAGAAGAAATATAGTATTATTAGCCGCTTTACTATCTGAACCTAAAATTGATTATTTAATGTTTTTCGATACAGATGTTAAGCCTTATGTATTGGCTGACAAAGAGGGGAACAAAATAGAAATTGACTTTGTGGGAAACCATCTTAAATACTTAAAGGAAGAAGATGTTGTAGTTACTACAAGTGACTATACCGGCTATTACATAATCCCTTCTATGTATTTTGATGGGTTAGAAGAATTATTAATAGGACTGCAGAAGGAAAAAGCTTATGAATTTGTTAAATCAGAAGGGCATAATTTAATTACAGCAAGTGAAAAAGATATTTTAAATGCGAAGGGGACCAATAAGATACTGGGTGGTAACCACGCTATTGATCTAAATAAATATGAACTTTTAGCACCTTATTATTCTACCACTTACCATTATCGTCAGGACTTAGTTTTGGGAAGAGGAGAAGATACATTACTTGGTCAGGTGATTCCGGATATGGGCGGCAAAATAATTGATATTGAAACTAAAATTTTTCATAACACCTTTGACAATTATCCAGAAGTACCGAACATTCACAATACAGATATTAGGGAGAGATTTTATTGTGCATGTCTGGGATGGTTAGGGAGGAATCCCTTCTTAAATTGGTATTTAAAAAATAAAGGAGAAATGGCACCTGAAAAATTTGATAAGAATATTAAGGAATTAAGAGAAAACTTAGTAGAAGGTAGTTATCAATTTGCTGATAATTATAATTCTCCCAAATTCAAGGACTTACCGGAAGCTTTTTCAGTTGCATATTCACAACTAGACCATATGGTAGAGGATTATCAGCAGTTAATGGATATTTGGGATAAATTTATCGCAGGATTAAAACAGAGGAGGTAGTTTCAAATGAGAGTACTTTTGGTTAATCACTTTCCCCTCGAGGGGTCAGGAAGTGGTATTTATACAAAAAATATTGCAAAAAGGTTAATTGAGAGGGGGCATGAAGTAGAAGCGATCGTAGTAGATAAGTATAAAAATCGTGGTAATGGATTTCCGGTAAAAACAATTATTAATTATGATTTTCCCTGTTTTACTACCCATCCGCACAGCAATAATCAATTTTATCACCTTACTAATGATGAAATGGACAATTATCTGGAAGCTTTTATTAAAACTATTGATAAAGAAGTAAATAGTTTTGAACCCGATATTATCCACTGTCAGCATATCTGGGTTGCACCTTTTGCAGCTTCTAAAACTGAACTCCCATATATAATTACAGCCCATGGCACAGACATAAAAGGTTTTAAAAAGGATAAAAGATATCATCAGATTGCTATAAAGGCAGCAGAGGGGGCAGAAAAGATAATCACAATATCAAAATATATTCATGACAGTGTTAAAAAGCATTTCCCGGTCAAAGAAGAAAAATTAAGAATGATTTTAAATGGATTTGATGAGAATATTTTTCATCCAAAAAATTTAAATAAAAAGAATGTTTTAAGTAATTATATCAATAAAGATCTGTCTGGATTAGATGATATAAATTTAATCAACTTTACTGGTAAGTTAACAGATTTTAAAGGAGCTGACCTTTTATTAAAAGCGGCCGAAATTTATGAAAAAGAGCTTGATAATGTTGTAACATTAATAATTGGAGATGGTGAACTGAGAGATCAATTAGAACAACTAAAAGAAGAATTAAATTTAAATTCTATACATTTTTTAGGTAACCTGCCACAGGAAACTGTAGCAGAATTATATTCAATTGCCGATATTACAGTTGTACCATCTAGAGTAGAACCGTTTGGGTTGGTAGCTTTAGAATCTCTAGCCTGCGGTACACCGGTTATTGCTTCAAAAGCCGGGGGACTTAAGGACTTTATTAACAATGAAGTTGGCCGGTTTTTCCCTATGGATGACTATCAGGCTCTTGCTTCTGAAATTATTGGGGCCCTAAAAAATAACGAAAAAGATGAAAAAGGCGAAAGGGCCAGTGATTATGCCTTAACTAATTATTCCTGGAACAGGGTAATTGATGAATTATTAGAAGTATATAATGAAGTTGTTGAGGAGGGAAAAAATAGATGAAAAAGGTAATGGTAGTACCTACTTACTGGGGCCGTGATTCTGAGACGGGCTGGCAGTTAGGAGATGATATATATGATCATCCTACTCCCATTGATAAAGAGGGTACATTACCTAGGTTTTTCAAGAGCTTGCAAATCCTTGCAGATAAAGAGTTTGAACTAGTGATTATTTTGGCAACTACAACTCCTGAAATAGAAAAACAGGCCAGTGAAAAAGTTAAAAAGATAATAAAAGAGTATAGTCCTAAAGAAGTTACCACTTACCTATTTTCTGCCCGGACCTTAAATAAAATAAAGTCATTTTATAACGAAAAAAGTTCGCTACCCCTTCGTTTATTTACTCTTAGGGGATATTCTAATATTAGAAACATGTGTATCTATGGTGGTTATTTGGCCGGGGGAGATGTGGTAATATTAATAGATGATGACGAGATTTTTGAGGATGAAATCTTTATTAAGAAAGTATCGGAATTTATAGGTGGTAGATTTTACGGTCAGACAGTTGATGGTATTGCAGGTTATTATATCAATGAAAATGGAGAATATTATGATGATGTAAATATTGAACCCTGGATGACCTACTGGAATAGATTTGGTAGTAAATCAAAAGCTTTTGACAAAATTATCGGTAGTTCACCCCGTCTTAAGATAACCCCTTTTGCATTTGGGGGACTAATGGTTATCCATAAAAATTTATATAAAATTGTACCCTTTGATCCCAATCTAACCAGGGGTGAAGATATAGATTATTTGATTAATGCCCGCATGTTTGGTTTTAACTTTTTTTTAGATAATAAACTTTCCATTCTCCATTTACCACCTGAGAAACCACATCCGGTCTGGCAGCGATTTAGACAGGACATGTACCGGTTTTACTATGAAAAAAAGAAGTTAGAAACTCAATTGGAAAAATCTAATATGCAGTTAGTGAGTGCAGAGGACTTTGACCCTTATCCGGGTGAATTTATGAAGAAGGATTTAGAAGACAAGATCTTCAAAGCGAATATAATGTTAGCTTTAGATTACTTAAGTGATAATGAAATAGAAAATACTAAAGCAACTTTAAAAAATATCTATATTTCCAAATATTCGGCCGAACCAGAGTATAATGTTTTCAAACATTATTTAGAATTACAGGATGAGTGGGAAAATATTTTAAACTTTGCTGATGATAATTTTCCTGAACTACAGGATATTTTCAAGGATACCCTGGTAGGTGAAACA
>DATGCJ010000041.1:0-35383 GCA_035312025.1 Halanaerobiales bacterium
TTCACCTTATGATTTAAGTCGTGGTAGAATTACTTACCGTCATAAAGCAAAATAATTTGCTTAAGGAGGGATGTTAGGTGAAGGTAAGACCATCTGTTAAACCTATATGTGATAAATGTAAAGTAATAAGACGTAATGGTAAAGTTATGGTTATTTGTGAAAATCCTAAGCATAAACAGCGTCAAGGTTAAAATATTAAGGTTGGAGGTGTATAATATTGGCACGTATTGAAGGTGTTGATTTACCAAGAAATAAAAGAGTGGAGATTGGCCTAACCTATATTTACGGTATTGGTCGTTCTACATCTCAAAATATTTTAGATAACACTGGTGTTAATCCAGATACAAGAGTAAAAGATCTAACTGAGGCGGAGATTAGTAAAATCAGAAAAGAAATTGATAAATACCCGGTTGAGGGTGAACTACGCCGTGAAGTTAGAGCAAATATTAAAAGATTAAAAGACATAGGCTGTTACCGCGGTCTAAGACATCGTAGAGGCCTACCAGTTAGAGGTCAGAGAACAAGAACTAATGCAAGAACCCGTAAAGGACCTAAGAAGACTGTAGGAGCAAAACGTAGCAAAGCTACTAAAACTGCAAAATAATTAAGTGGTTAGGAGGTATATAGATGGCTAAATCCAAGAAAAAAGGCAAGAAAAGAGGCCGTGCTAAGAAAAAGAAGATCAATGTTGATAGCGGTATTGTGCATATCAAATCAACATTTAACAATACAATAATCACAGTAACTGATAAAGAAGGAAATGTTATTCTTTGGCACAGTGCTGGTAAAGCTGGCTATCAGGGTTCAAGAAAAAGCACACCTTTTGCAGCCCAAATTGCAGCTGAAGAAGCTGCCCAGGAAGCAAAAGATTTAGGATTAAAGTCAGTTGAAATATATGTAAAAGGACCGGGCTCTGGCAGAGAATCTGCAATTAGATCTATCCAGGCCACCGGTTTAGATGTTAGTTTAATTAAGGATATCACACCAATTCCACATAATGGATGTCGTCCACCTAAGAGACGTCGTGTGTAATTATAATAATAAATTGACAACAAGAATATGGAGGTGTAATAATGTCAAGATATACAGGTTCAGTATGTAAGTTATGCCGTACTGAAGGTGAAAAACTATATCTAAAAGGAGCACGCTGCTATTCTGATAAGTGTGCTTATGAGAGAAAACCTAATTCTCCCGGTGAGCAAGGTACTGGTAGAAGAAGGAGAAAAGTATCTGAATATGGTTCACAGTTAAGAGAAAAACAAAAAGTTAGAAGGATTTATGGATTACAGGAAAATAAATTCCATAGATATTTCAAGGAAGCAGAAAGAGATAATGGAATAACCGGTGAAGTCTTCTTACAACTATTAGAAAGAAGACTAGACAGCGCTGTTTATAGAATGGGTTTTGCCCGTTCCAGAAATGAGGCAAGACAGTTCGTCTTACACGGACATATTGAAGTAAACGGTGAAAAAGTTAATATTCCATCATATAAAGTAGAGGAAGATGATGTAATTTCTGTGAAAGAATCTAGCTTCAAAAAGGATACTTTCCAGGAAATATTCGATGTAAATGCTAACTTAACCCCACCCGAGTGGGTCTCTGTAGATTTAGAAAAAGGGGAAGGTACTGTAGTATCCCTGCCTACAAGAGAAGATATTGAATATCCAGTGGAAGAACACTTAATCGTTGAGTTTTATTCTAGATAATAAAGCCAGTCCTCGAATCTGTTAAAGTCAAGAAATAAGGAGGTTTTAAATTTAATGATAGAAATAGAAAAACCTCAAATAGAGAGGCTAGAAAGTTCAGATAAATACGGCGAATTCGAAATCTCTCCTCTCGAGAGAGGTTATGGAATAACCCTCGGAAACTCTTTGCGCAGGATACTACTATCTTCTTTACCCGGTGCAGCAATTACCTCTGTTAAAATAGAAGGGGTACGCCATGAATTCTCTTCTATTGAAGGAGTAAAAGAAGATGTAACCGAAATTATTCTTAATTTAAAAGAAGTAGTTTTAAGGTATAAAGGCGAAGAAATGCAGACTATGAATTTAAATGTAGAAGGTAAAGGAGAAGTTACTGCTGGTGATTTCAGAACTTCTGGCGAAGTAGAAGTCATTAATAAAGATCATCATATCGCTACTCTAGCAGAAGGCGGTAAAATAATGATGGAAGTAACTGTAGAAAGTGGAAGAGGTTATGTCCTAGCAGAAGAAAACAAAGAACACTTTGATAAAGTAATTGGTCTAATACCAATTGATTCTTCCTTTAGCCCGATTGAAAGAGCTAATTTCAGAGTAGAAAATACAAGAGTTGGCCAGGTAACAGACTATGACCGTCTTGTAATCGAGGTTGAAACCAATGGAAGTATTACACCTGATGACGCAATCAGTTTAGGGGCTAAAATAATGGTTGAACATCTTGAACTATTCATCAATCTCACCGATGAAATTGAAGATGTTGAGATCATGGTAGAACAGGAAGAAGAAGAACAAAACAAAGTATTAGAGACAACAATTGAAGAGCTTGAACTTTCTGTTCGTTCTTCAAACTGTCTAAAAAGAGCCGGCATTAACAATGTAGGCGAATTGATTGAAAAGACGGAAGATGATTTGATGAACGTAAGAAACTTAGGAAAGAAATCCTTACAGGAAATCAAAGATAAATTAGATGAATTAGATCTCAGCTTAAAAGAACCAGAGGTTTAAAGGAGGGAGATTGAAATGGCTAAGCGTAAGTTAAACAAGAAAAGTTCTCATAGAAAAGCTTTATTTAAAAATCAATTAATCAGCTTATTTAAAAATGAGCAAATTAAAACTACCCTGCCGAAAGCCAAAGAATTAAGACCAATTGCAGAAAAAATGATCACTAAAGCAAAGAAAAACAATGTTAATGCAAGAAGACAGGCGATGGGTAAATTAAATGATAAAGAAGCAGTCGAAAAACTGTTTGATGTGATAGCTCCCCGTTATATGGAAAGACCGGGCGGTTATACCAAAATTATTAAACTTTATCCCAGACGCGGAGACGCATCTGAGATGGCTTTAATCAAGCTAGTGGAAGAAGAGTAAAGTTTATTTAGGCAAATTTAGTGGGTGTATTTTATGAGTTTACTGGAAGTACAAAATGTGGAATTTAAATATCACGGTCAGACAGAACCAGCTTTAAAAGATATAAATTTTGAGGTTGAACAAGGAGACTTTGTTTCCGTCATTGGAGCAAATGGATCTGGTAAGTCAACTCTTGCCAAACTCCTTAACGTTCTTTTGAGACCGGATAAAGGAAATATAATTGTAGAAGGACAAAATACTCGTAATAAAGAAAAGATCTGGGATATAAGGAAAAATGTCGGTATGGTCTTTCAAAATCCAGATAACCAAATAGTTGCTACCATGGTAGAAGATGATGTAGCATTTGGTCTGGAAAATATAGCAATACCCTCCAGTGAAATAAGAAAAAGAGTAGACCATGCTTTGGATTTGGTTGATCTAACGGGTTATGAAACCCATGAGACCCATAAACTTTCCGGCGGCCAAAAACAGAGGTTAGCGATTGCCGGAATTATTGCTATGGAACCAAGCTGTATAGTCTTAGATGAACCGACAGCAATGTTAGATCCTCAGGGCAGAAAAGAAGTAATTGATACCATTAAATTCTTAAACAAAGAAAAGAATATAACAATTGTCCTAATTACACATTTTATGGAAGAAGCCAGTATCTCTGATAAGGTTTATGTGATGAATCAAGGTCAGATTCAATCACAGGGTCCACCTGCTGAAGTATTTAAAAAAATAGATTACTTAAGAAGCATAAATTTAGATGTTCCTGTAGTCATGGAAGTTGCTAATGGTTTAAAGAATAAGGGTGTTAATATACCCGATATCTTAACAATTGATGGGTTGGTGGATGCTTTATGCTAATAGAATTACAAAATGTCACCCATATTTATGACCAGGAACAGTCTATCAAAGCTTTAGATGATATCGATCTAAAGATAGATGAACATGAATTTATTGGGATCGTAGGTCATACTGGCTCAGGTAAAACCACCTTAGTTCAGATGTTTAATAGTTTAATCAAGCCTACATCCGGTTCAATTTATGTTGATGGAATCAATACCACTGAGAAGAAGGCTGATTTAAAGCATGTTCGACAGACAGTGGGTTTGGTATTTCAATATCCAGAACATCAACTATTTGAAGAAACTATTTATGATGATGTTGCCTTTGGACCCAGAAACCTCAAACTGGGAAAAGAAGAAGTTGATAAAAGGGTTAAGGTCGCTTTAGATTTGGTTGGTTTAGATTTTGAAGAGTTTAAAGACCGTTCACCTTTTAATCTCTCTGGTGGTCAACAACGTAGGGTTGCAATTGCCGGGGTTCTGGCCATGCGGCCGCGAGTATTAATACTTGATGAACCCTCTGCTGGTTTAGACCCCCAAGGGAGAGAAAAGCTAAAGGCTTTACTTAAAAGGCTGCATAAATCATATAATATTACAATAATATTAATATCACATAGAATGGAAGAAATCACACAGTTATCAAGTAGGGTAATTGTTATGGATCACGGTAAGATAGTGCTAAACGGACCCCCCAGAGAGGTATTTAGCCATAAGGAGAAGTTGGAAAAACTATCTTTAGAATTACCGGAAATTACCGAGATACTCTTTCGTTTAAGAGAAAGAGGTTGTGATATTAGAACCGACATTTTTACAGTGGAAGAGGCTGTAGATGAAATTATTAAGGTAATTGGGAGTCAAGAAAATGTTAACTGATATCACAATAGGGCAGTATGTACATGGTAATTCAATTGTACATATCCTGGATCCGAGGATAAAAATAATAAATACAATTATTTTAATTACCAGCTTATTTTTAATAGCAAACTTCTGGGGATTTGCGATATTTTTAGGATTCAACTTGTTTGTTATATATATTTCAAATCTTCCGTTAACAAAGGTGCTGAAAGGCTTAAAACCGATCTTATTTTTGGTCTTACTTACGGTCATCTTACACATATTCATGACCCGTGGGGGAGAAGTTCTCTTTCAGTGGAAGTTTTTAAGGATTGAAAGTGAAGGTCTATATACTGGTACTTTTATGGCCAGCCGCATTCTTTTATTAATAATGTTTACTTCGCTTTTAACTTTAACAACATCACCCTTACAGCTCACTGACGGTATCGAATATATCTTAAAACCGTTAAAAAGAATAGGAGTGCCGGCTAGTGAGATCTCGATGATGATGACCATTGCCTTAAGGTTTATACCTACATTAATGGAAGAGGCCGAAAAAATTATGAAAGCCCAAAAAGCTAGAGGTGCAGACTTTGAAAGTGGTAATTTAATTCAGAGGGCTAAAAATTTAATTCCTCTTTTGGTACCGCTTTTCATTAGTGCTTTTAGAAGGGCCGACGAACTAGCTTTAGCTATGGAATCAAGATGTTATCAGGGCGGTAAAAAAAGGACCAGACTGCATATCATGCAGATCAAGCGGAGAGATGTAATAGCACTGATTATTTCGATAGCATTAGCAGTAGTTGTAAGTTTTTATTAGGAGTTTAGATATGCGTTTTTATAAAGTAATTCTCGAATATGACGGCACTAATTATAATGGTTGGCAGCGTCAAAAAAATACCGATACTACAATCCAGCAGATTGTAGAAGAGAAGTTAAGTATAATCAATAAAAGTTTTGTACTGGCTACTTCAGCCGGCCGAACCGATGCCGGTGTGCATGCCAAAAGACAGGTTGTCAACTTCAAATTAGATGTCGATGTACCTGTTAGAAGGATACCATTTGCTTTAAATAGTTTATTACCAAAAGATATCATTTGTACAGATTCAGAAGAGGTAGATGAAGATTTTCATGCCCGGCATGATGCTAAAGGTAAATTATACCGATACAGGTTAAGTAACTCTCGGTTTCCTTCGGTTTTTACGCGCAATTATGTATATAATATTAGGAGTAAGATTGATTTTAAAAAGATAAAAAAAGCAGCCCCGTTACTGGTTGGTACCCACGATTTTGCTTCCTTTCAAAATAGTGGGAGTGATATGGAAGACACGGTAAGGACTATTGAAAAAATTGATATTTATCAAGTTGAAGATGAATATCATTTTGATATAAAAGGCAGCGGATTCTTATATAACATGGTCCGCATTATAATGGGAACCTTTATTGAAATTGGACAGGATAAAATTAAATTAGATGACTTGGAAGATATTATGGAGTCTAAAAATCGGAGAAGAGCCGGTTTTACAGCTCCAGCTAAAGGTTTGACTTTGATGGATGTTTATTACTAGTTGCTTGACAAGGGTTTTAAATTATAATAGAATTAATGTGGATAATTTTGTGAAATTTAATAAATATTAATATAGATAATAAGGGGGGAAAAAGATGACAACATATATGGCAAAACCTGATGAAGTTGATAAAAATTGGTATGTCGTTGATGCTGAAGATAAAACTTTAGGTAGATTAGCCTCCAGAATTGCCACAGTATTAAGAGGAAAGCACAAACCAGAATTTACTCCTCATGTTGACACAGGAGATTTTGTAATCGTTGTTAATGCTGGTAAAGTAAAGCTTACCGGTAATAAGTGGGATCAAAAGGTTCACTATAAGCACAGTAGATATCCCGGTGGTTTGAAAACCATGACTTATGGTGATCTTAAGAAACACAATCCTAAAGAAATTGTAAGACATGCTGTAGATGGTATGGTACCAAATAATAAATTAGGCAAAAAAATGATGAAGAAATTAAAAATATATGCTGGGCCGGATCATCCGCATCAGGCTCAACAACCGGAAGAACTGGAAGTTTAAATTTACTTAGGAAAGGAGGAATTTAAATGGCCGCAGAAGTTCAATACTGGGGAACCGGTAGAAGAAAAACTGCCGTAGCTAGAGTCAGGTTAGTACCTGGCGATGGTAATATCTTAGTAAACGATAGAGATGTGCAAGATTATTTCAACCGTAAATCCTTAATTCAAGATTTAATGTCTCCTCTGGAGCTTACAAATACAACTGATAATTTAGATGTTTTAGTTAATGTAAACGGAGGTGGACTTTCTGGTCAAGCAGGTGCAGTCCGTTTAGGTATTGCCCGCGCTCTACTTAAAGTAGATGGTGATTACAGAAAGCCGCTTAAAGATGCCGGTTACCTAACCAGAGATTCAAGAATGAAAGAAAGAAGAAAATACGGTCACAAGAAAGCCCGTAAATCTCCACAATTCTCAAAGAGATAAAATTTCAAATTCATATATTGATAAACACAAAAGGGAGGTCTATCCTCTCTTTTTTTATTTATATATATTATTTTAAAAAAGAGGATTATTATTTTATTTCTTGAAATTTATATATAAATAAATCATAAAGAGGAGGGATTGCAGTGAGTCTGTTGATGGCAGGTTTTTCACCCCATCCACCCCTGGCTATTCCTGATATTGGTAGGGATAATTTAAAGAAAGTATCCGATACCATAGATAGCCTTAAAGAACTTGGCAGAGAAGTTGTAGAAAGTGATCCCGAACTATTGATAACAATCAGCCCACATGGTACCGTTATGCGGGAATCGATCTCAATTATTGATGAAGATGTTGTACGTGGTGATTTTGGACAGTTTGGCTATAGTAATATAAGCTTTGAAAGAAAAGTGGATACCCATTTCATAGATATTTTAAAAAAGAATGCGTCTAAAGAAGGTTTTCATACCATCAGTTTAAAGGATAGAGATGGTACTAAACTCGATCATGGAGTCCTTGTACCACTCTATTATATCCAAGAAGCCGGTCTCAAGGATATTCCGATTGTACCTATTAATATGGCCTTTTGGGACTATCATGAACTTTATGAGTTCGGTAAAATCATTAACCAAACTATTGAAGAAGAAAACATCGATGCGGTTGCCGTTGCCAGTGGGGACCTCTCTCATCGTTTAAAACCAGGCGCCCCGGCCGGTTATGATGAAAATGCGGAAGAGTTTGATAAGGAGTTTGTCAGATTAATTGATGAAAACCAATTAGCTCAGATCAAAGATATGGAAAAAGGCCTTATTCACAGGGCTGGAGAATGTGGACACCGCCCGATGGTCATTTTGTCAGGTATTTTATCCGAACACAAGGTACAGACCGATTTAAAATCATATGAAGGACCTTTTGGTGTTGGTTATGCCGTAGCCAGTTTCAAAATTCTCGCAGGGGGTAATTAGGTTATGGAAGAAGAAATGGGATATGTCGAATTAGCCAGAAAAACTATTGAAAATTATATAAAGGAAAAAAGAAAGATAGATCCACCGCAATCCGGTAAGTTTCAAAAAAGAGCCGGAGCCTTTGTTTCTATAAAAAAGAGCGGCCAACTAAGGGGCTGTATTGGAACTATAGAGCCCACCCGTCCCTTTTTAGGCCAGGAAATTGTCGAAAATGCGATCAGTGCCTCCACCCGCGACCCGCGTTTTCAACCTATCACGGAAGATGAACTTAATCAGATTGATATATCTGTTGATATTCTAGGAGAAAAGGAACCTGTAGAAGATATTTCACAGTTGGACCCAGAAGAGTATGGTGTGATTGTGAAGAAAAACTCCCGGACCGGTCTGCTTTTACCCAACCTGGAAGGGGTAGATACAGTTGAACGCCAGCTCGAAATAGCCAGAAAAAAGGCGGGTATTTCAGCCCAGGAAGATTATCAAGTCTTAAGATTTAAGGTGGAGCGCTATGAAGAATAAGAAAAAGGAAGCCATGTTTTATGAAAAAAAGGAAGGGGAAACCGTCCAGTGTCAGTTATGTCCTCATAACTGTGTAATAAACGAGGGCAAGAGAGGAATCTGCCGGGTTAGAATTAATGAAGAGGGGACTCTTTATACAGAAAATTATGGGGAGATAAGTTCAATGGGGGTTGACCCCATTGAGAAAAAACCGCTTTATCATTTTTATCCCTCACAAGGCATACTCTCACTGGGAACTTATGGTTGTAACTTCAAATGCAAGTTCTGCCAAAATTTTAGAATAAGTCAGCAGCAGCCTACCACTACTTACCAGACCCCGTCCGATATTATTAAACAGGCTAAAGACCGTAATATAATGGGTATTGCATATACTTATTCCGAACCAATGGTATGGTATGAATTTGTCTATGAAACCGCAATAAAGGCCCATGAAGCCGGTTTAAACAATGTGCTGGTCACTAATGGATATCTTAATCAAAAGCCGCTTAAAAAGCTTACTCCCTACATCGATGCAGCTAATATTGATCTGAAGTCTTACCATAATGATTTCTATAAAGAGATCTGTGGAGGTACCCTCCAGCCGGTTTTAGAGACCATCAAATACATGTACGGTAAAACTCATCTTGAATTGACGACTTTAATTGTCACAAACCATAATGATGGTCTAGATGAGTTAGAAGACATATTCAAGTGGGTATCTGATTTAAATGAAGATATACCGATGCACCTTTCCCGCTATTTTCCTAACTACAAGATGGATGAACCGGCCACCCCGGAAAGAAAGATGGAGGCAGCCTATCAGCTTGCTAAAAAGTATTTAAACTATGTCTATATCGGTAATATGAGAAGTAAAAAAGGTCAGAATACTTACTGTCCAGACTGTGGGACAGAAGTGATTACCAGGCATTATTTTAATGCCCAAAACAAACTTGAAGAGGGCAAATGTCCGGAATGCGGTAAGCAGATCTTAGAGTACTATTAAATAAAGTTCCAACCGTAGATATAGAAAGTATAAATCAAGTAAAAGCCTGCCCCAAAAAAGGAAGGCACGAGGATAGATTTTTCAGCCCGTTCATAAAGGGTCACCGAGATTAAGGCAAAGATAAAGTAGATAATGATCTTATCCGGTGAGAGATGGTAGATTAAAAAGGAGAAAAAGAGGGCTGACATTAATTTTGAAACTAGCTTGGGTAATTTATAATTAAAAACTTCATAAACAAAGAGGTTCAGCATCAACTGTTCACTGAAGGCAATGATAAAAAATATGGGGAAGACCAAAATAAGTGGTAAAGTACTGCGTACAAAGGTTTCCATGGTTAAAACCTTATAGAGGGGTTTAAAAATCCGGGAAATATTGTCCGTACTTAAAGGGAAATTGATTAATAAGATAACAAGACCCAATAAAATAATAAGGTAGATAATAAGAGAAATTAGTTTCTTAGTTAATGATTTGAATGAGATACCTAGCTCTTTAAAAGATAAATCATAGATAAAAACAAAGTATAAGAAGATTAGACTAATAAAAATAAGGCGGGCTGCAAAGTGAAATAAAAGGTCAAAAAAACCGCTTAAAGCCGGTACCTGCATAAAAGAAGCGAAGTCAAAGAACCGGTTAAAGATTAAAGTAAAAAACCAAAGTGTATATATGATAATTATATCTTTATAGTTGATTCTATTTATCCAGTTTGTTTTAGAATTCATAGGGCAATCACCTCTTATTATTTTCTTTATAAATAATTAAATTCCTGCTTTATAAATCAGTTAATAACCTATATAATATATAATGATAAGCGGTTTTGCAAAAAAAGGGGTGGGTTAAATTTGATCTGGTCAGTAATTACCAATATAATTGACCTCTTCATTGTAGGAGCAATTATATATTTTCTCCTCAACTTAATAAAAGGGACCAGGGCTGTCCAGTTAATTAAAGGTCTCGTACTCATTTTCATTGCTTCTGTCGTAAGCCAGCTCTTGAACTTAAACACGGTTCACTGGTTTTTACAGAGCGTTTTGACCATGTTAATAGTTGCCCTGCCGATCGTCTTCCACCCTGAATTAAGAAGGGCCTTAGAACAATTAGGGCGAGGTGGCTTTTTAAGTAACCAATTAGTCCATAAATGGTCAGCCAAAGATATTAATGAAATTATTATGGCGTCCGATGAGTTAGCGGAAGAAAAGACAGGTGCCTTGATTGTGTTTGAAAACGAAGTGGGTCTAAGAGACTATATAGAAACCGGCACCGAGATTAATGCCCAAATTAGTAAAGAATTAATTGAAAACCTCTTTTATAAATCAGCCCCTCTCCATGATGGGGCGGTCATTGTAGGAGAAGGCAGGGTAAAAGCAGCCGGCTGTCTATTAAATCTATCTAATAAACCCAGTATAAATCCCAAGTTAGGTACAAGACACCGGGCAGCTATTGGAATTACCGAGGAATCAGATGCGATTGTGATTGTTGTCTCCGAAGAAAGTGGAGTAATCTCACTCGCCCAGGATGGAGAACTTATCAGATATCTTGATAAATCTAAATTAAGAGAGATCCTATTTAAGGAATTTGTACCCCGAAAGACAAATGACTTCTTTTCATAAAGTGGGGGAGCAAAAATGAGAGAATTCTATAACAAATATAAGATAATAATAATAGCTGTCATGATAGCATTTGTTCTCTGGCTGTATGTTAACTACCAGGAAGGAAATTTACAGGGTAGTTTCGAATTCGGCAGCAATCAGATTAGATTAAATATACAATATGAAAATTTAACAGATAAGCTAGTTGTTTTAGATATATCTGATCAGACCGTCTTGATTGAGCCGGAAGGTTACAGGTTTTTTAATACCTATGGGCCGGAAGACTTTGAGGCATATATAGATTTAAGAGAGGTTCAGATCGGAGATAACATCAGAAAAGTAAATATTAGAACTCCCCAGGGAGTCCAGATAAATACACAAGAACCTTCTATAGTGAGGGTAACAATTGCTTCCTATAGGGAAGAAGGTTCTCAACAAGAAGCACAAAACTGACAATCAAAGAAGTTATATCATATTATTAATTAGAGGTGAATTGGATTGGGTAAAATTTTTGGCACAGACGGCGTAAGAGGTATTGCAAATAGAGAGATAACACCAGAGCTTGCCTTAAAATTAGGCAAGGCAGGTGGACTGTTTTTAAAAGAAAAAAGCAAAATGAATGGAAATTTTTTTGTCCTAATTGGTAAAGACACCAGAATTTCAGGCAGTATGTTAGAATCTGCCTTAATTGCAGGTTTCAATTCAGTGGGAGTAAATATAGTCAAGTTGGGTATAATCTCTACTCCAGCTGTCTCCTTTTTAACTGATAAAACAGATGCCATTGGGGGAGTGATGATCTCAGCTTCCCATAATCCAATTGAAGATAATGGTATTAAATTTTTCAGTGAAAAGGGCTTCAAATTAACCGATCAGGAAGAACTGCAGATCGAAGAATATATTTTCAATGAAAAAGAGATTACTAAACCTATTGGGACTGAAGTAGGAGATATCATAAAGAGAGAAAAACTTATTCACCAGTATGTAGATTATCTAGAAGATACTGTTGACTCCAATTTTAATGACCTTAAGATAGTTTTGGACTGTGCAAATGGGGCGGCCTATGAAATAGCTCCCCAGATTTTTAATAAACTAGGGGCCGAAGTAATTGCAGTTAATGATAAACCAGACGGTAGACAGATTAACTTAGACTGCGGCTCTACTAAACCGGAGACCATCTTAGAGGAAACCAAAAAATATAAAGCTGATTTAGGCATTGCCTATGACGGAGATGCCGATAGGCTGATCATGGTCGATGAAAAAGGGAATCTTATAGATGGCGACCATATAATGGCCTTTTTAGCCCTTAATATGTTAAAGGAAGATAAGTTAGATAAAAAGACACTTGTAACCACCCGTTATAGTAATCTGGGTCTAGAAGAACTTCTCAATGAAAGAGGAGCCCGGGTTGTAAAATGTAAAAACGGGGACCGTTATGTTCTTCAGACCCTTTTAGAGAACGGCTATAATCTTGGGGGAGAAAAATCCGGTCATATCATCATGTTAGATTATAATAAAACAGGTGACGGTGTTTTAACATCTCTAAAAGTGGTCGACTACTTGCAGAAATACGGTCAGCCTTTAAGCCAGATAAATGATATATTTAAACCCTGGCCGCAGGAATTAATTAATGTAAGGGTCAAAGATAAAGAAAAACTTTCTACAAATAAAAGGATAAATGAGCTAATAAAAGAAATAGAAGATGATTACAGTAAGCAAGGCAGGATTTTTGTAAGGGCTTCCGGAACAGAACCTGTGATTAGAGTAATGTTAGAAGCAAAAGATGAAGCAATGATCAGTAAATGGGAAGATAAAATCGCTTCCACAATTAAAGAAGAGTTAAATTAAAACAAAGGAGGTGTTTGAAAACTAAATATAATTAAAGCGCCCGGACTCTGTAATGGAGTTGACGAGGTGGGGAGTAATCGAAATATCGGCGGATCTCCTCAAGGTTTAAGTATTAACCTTTAATTGGTTTGACAAAACCTGCAAGCAATTGTGGGGACAAAAAAACCAGAAATACTTATGAAAGCAAGTATGAAAACAATGAATATAATATAAATAACGGAGGTAAATATATGTGCGGTATAGTAGGTTATGTAGGTGAAAAAAAAGCTGCTTCAATCCTTTACGATGGATTGAAAAGGCTTGAGTACAGAGGTTATGATTCGTCTGGAATTGCAGTTAATGATGGTTTAAATATAGATGTTGTAAAGAAGAAAGGGAAGTTAGAACAGTTAAAGAAAAATATCAAAGGCAATGTAAATGGTGGAACAACTGGAATTGGACATACAAGATGGGCTACTCACGGTCAGCCTTCTGACATTAATTCCCATCCCCATAGTGACTGTAAGGATAATTTTGTAATTGCACATAATGGTATCATTGAAAACTTTCAAAATATAAAGAAGTATCTTAAAAAAGAAGGGCATATATTCAAATCAGAAACAGATACCGAGGTTATCGCCCACCTCTTAGAAGACTATTATGAAGGTGACATTTTAAAGGCTTTAAAAAAGACAATTGAAAGACTGGAAGGTTCCTATGCTTTAACTATTCTTTCCAAACATGATCCAGATAAGATATATGTGGCAAGAAAAGATAGCCCATTAATTATCGGGATCGGGGAAGATGAAAATTATATAGCTTCCGATATACCGGCCTTCCTGGGTGAAACAAGAGACTTCTATATCCTAGAAGACGGCGAATTTGCTGTAATCAATAAAGATGAAATAGATATCTTTGACTTTAACTTAGCACCCAAAGAGAAAGAAGTATACCATGTAGACTGGGACCCCGAGATGGCGGAAAAACAGGGTTATGACCACTTTATGTTAAAAGAAATTCATGAACAACCCGATGCCGTCCGACGGTTGATGGCCAACCGGGTTACACCGGAGGGAATTAATCTGGCAGAATTAAATCTAGATAAAGAATTTCTGAATAACTTAAACCAGGTCCATCTAATCGCCTGTGGGACAGCTTATCACTCCTGTTTAATAGGTAAATATATGATGGAGGATCTCTCCGAACTTAGTGTTGAGGTTGATGTAGCATCTGAATATAGATACAGGAATGTACCGATTAAAGAAAATGATTTAGTGATTGCGGTAAGCCAGTCCGGTGAAACCTCAGATACACTGGCCAGTCTCAGGTTAGCTAAAGAAAAAGGAGCCAAGGTTTTAGCCTTTACAAATTCCCGCGGCAGCAGTATTGCTCGGGAAGCTGATGAGGTAATGCTTTTAAAAGCGGGCCCCGAAATTTCGGTGGCTTCCACAAAAGCCTATCTAAATATGGTGGTAGCTTTTTATATGTTCAGCCTCTTTTTAGCAGATAAACAGAACAAAATTGCTAATAATAGATATTTAGAGATGTCAAAAGATTTAATAAAACTACCGGACCTTTTAGATGATGTAATCGAAAAAAGTGAAAGAGTAATGAAGGATAGGGCCGACCAATATGCAAACAGTGAGAATGCCTTCTTTATCGGCCGTCATACGGACTATACACTGGCCATGGAAGGAGCCTTAAAACTAAAAGAGATATCATATATCCACGCTGAGGCCTATCCGGCCGGAGAACTTAAACACGGTACCCTGGCTTTAATTGAAGAAGGAGTACCGGTCGTAGCTTTAGGAACCCGCGAAACTGTCTTTGAAAAGACCTTAAGTAATATAACTGAGGTTAAGGCTAGAGGGGGAGATGTAACAGCCATTGTCCATAAAGATGCTAAAGATATTGAAGATGTAGTAGACCATATAGTCTATATACCGGAAGTAAACGAACTATTTACCGGAGCTCTTGCTATCGTGCCTCTTCAGCTCTTAGCATACTACACAGCGCTGCTGAGAGGCTGTGACATTGACCAACCCAGAAACCTGGCTAAAAGTGTAACAGTTGAGTAATTAAGAGAATAAGAAGAGGGGGTTAAAACCCCCTTTTTTTGCCTTTAAAACTTTTTATTGTTTTCATAATATTTTTAATAAAGGAAGAATAAAAATGACTGCAAATAAAAATGGTAAACCTAAAAAAAATGAAGTTATTGCTTTAGGGGTAGATATTTTAGAAGTAGACCGGATAAAAGAAATAATTGAAAAGCGGGGAGATAAGTTTTTAAAGAGAGTATTTACACCTAAAGAAATAAAATACTGTCAGTCCCAAAAAAGGTCAATAGAATCGTTTGCAGTCCGGTTCAGTGCAAAAGAAGCATTTATTAAGGCGATCGAAAGTGAAATAAATATACCTTATCAAGATATCGAAGTTGATAAAAAAGCCAACAAGAAACCAAAAATAAATTTGCATGGTAAAGCTTTATTGGCAGCCGAGGAAAAAAATGTTGCCGAAATTTTGGTTTCTTTAAGTCACGAGAAAAATTATGTTACGGCCAATATTATTTTAAAGGGGAGAATATAATGATTGTATTAACTCCAGAAGAGATGGCTAAACTTGATCAAAAGGTTATTGATAATGGTTATGAATCCCTGATATTGATGGAAACAGCCGGTAGAGGGACATTTCAATCCCTGCAAGAAAAATATGACAGAGATAACAAAATATTAATTTTAGCCGGTTCCGGTAATAATGGGGGAGATGGACTTGTAATCGGTCGATTACTTGATATATGTAAATATAATGTTAAAATAATAATAGTAGGAAACCAGAATAAATTAAATAAAGATCCCTTGACAAATTATAAAATATGTGAATTAAGGGATATGGATATTCAATTTTTCGAACAAGATTCGGATTTACAGCTGATAAAAAATGCTATAACTGAATCAGATGTGATTGTAGACAGTTTATTAGGCACAGGTCTCAAGGGAGATTTAAGATCTCCCTATTTAGAGATCGTGAAAATGATTAACGACAGTAAAAACAAGGTTTTAGCTGTTGATATACCAAGCGGAATCAATGGTAGGAACGGTCAAGTGATGAAAGAGGCTGTAAAGGCTGACTATACAGTTACCATGGCTTTTTCTAAGATTGGGCATCATCTTTATCCCGGCCGTGCGTATACGGGTGAACTTCAGAGAGTAGATCTCGGTTTTCCCGAACATTTAATCGAATATAGTAAATATAAACACCATAGTTTAACCTTACAAGAAGCCGGTAACTTATTACCCAAAAGAGCTAAAACCGGGCATAAAGGCAGTTTTGGTAAGGTATTAGTAATAGGCGGCTCCAAAGGATTAGAAGGAGCCCCGGCCTTAAGTGGGAAAAGTGCCTTGAAAATGGGAACAGGGCTTGTAAAAACCATGATCCCGTCTGAAATCAGTTCCACTGTGAGCAGTTTTTCTCCGGAATTAATTTCTGATGATTTGACTATCGAGAATATAGAAAAAGATAGTAAAGATTATGATGTAATTGCCTTAGGACCCGGTTTAGGAATAGGTGAATTTCAAAAAGAAATTGTTTCTTATCTGATAAACAAGGCCGAACTACCTATTGTAATTGATGCCGATGGACTTAATAATTTAAATTTAAAAGAATTAAAAAATGCTAAAAGCAATCTTGTCTTGACTCCCCATCCGGGAGAATTTGCCAGACTTATCGGCAAATCAATCCCAGAAGTACAGGCAAACAGGCTAAAATACGTACGAGAATTTGTTGATAAATATAAGGTAAATCTAGTTTTAAAAGGAGCCAGCAGCTTAGTTTCAGACCCGGCCGGCAATATCTATATAAATCCAACCGGTAATGAAGGAATGGCTACTGCTGGTAGTGGAGATGTGTTAACAGGTATCATAAGCTCACTTATCGGGCAAGGACTCAATACTTTTAACAGTGCAGTTTTAGGGGTTTATTTACATGGATTAGCTGGAGATATATCTACAGACAAGTTAGGATCACATTCAGTTGTAGCTCAAAATTTAATAGAAAATATACCTCCTGCTATTTCAAAAATCAAACGGGGGTGTTAAAATGATTACTGCTAAAGATATCATGACTACTGATGTAGTCACAGTAGATCCGAAGACTAGTGTCAAAGAAGCGGCTAATATTATGAGTGAAAAAGGTATTAGCGGTTTACCAGTAGTTCAAAATGGAGAACTGGTGGGTATTGTTACGGAAAATGACTTGATAATTAAGGATAAGAAACTTCATTTCCCCGAGTATATCAATGTTATAGGGGGCATAATATATTTAGAAAGTTATAAGAAGTTCAGGGAAGAATTTAAAAAATTTACTGCTGTAAATGTAGAAGAATTAATGACAAAAGATGTGATAACGGTTAGTCCCGATGATTCAATTGAGGATATAGCAACTATAATGCACCAGAAAAATGTTAATAGATTGCCTGTTGTAGACAATTCGGGTCAATTAATTGGAATCGTGACAAGAGCGAATATTGTAAAACACATTGCAGTGGAAGAATAACTGAATATAAGGAGAGTTTCCATGATAATATCGGATAAAACAATTAAAAATTTAATAGAGGAAGAAACTTTAGTGATAGAACCATTTGAAGACTATTTAATTCAACCCGCTTCCATCGATCTAAGGTTAGGTACCAATTACCTTAAAATTGATGAAAATCAGATGGAAGTAATGACTTTAGAAGATAAATTAAACTACAATCAGATCGACAGTGATGAAATTGTAATTCCGCCCAATTCCTTTCTCTTAGCTACCACAGAAGAATATATCCAGTTACCCAATAATCTAACCGCTTTTGTAGAAGGGAGAAGTTCGATAGGAAGAATGGGCTTGTTCATACAGAATGCAGGCTGGGTGGATCCCGGCTTTTCTGGCAAGATAACGCTAGAACTTTTTAACGCCAATCGTCTGCCGATTAGATTAAAGGCAGGCCGCCGAATATGTCAATTAGTAATTGCCGAAATGGACCAAGAAGCTGAATTTCCCTATCAGGGGAAGTACCAAGGTCAGGATACTGCAGTAGGAAGTAAAGTGTTTGAAGATAATGAGAACTTTAAAGATTAAAGTTTGTTTGAAATAAAATTGAACAAAACAGCAGACAATACGACTAGGAGGTGTTAATATGCAGAATATCATTATTCGTGATATTGATAAGCATATTGGTCCTGGCGATATTGTTGGTGCTTTCATAAATGAAGCTAATATTAACAGTAATGATATAGGCAATATTAATATAAGAGATAACATGGCAGAAGTTGAAGTAAAAAATGAAGTTTGTGATAGAGTAGTAAATATTATGGACAATAATAAAATTGGCGGTGTTAAGGTTCACTTAGAAGTAGATGATGATGCTGAAAGGCGACAAAAAGTAACCCGATATTATAATAAATTTAAGCAGTTGGTAGAATTAGAAAGACAGGAAGAGATGGAAAGACATGAAATTGAAATTAAACGTCTCTCCTCGCGGGCTCGCGAGAAGAAAGGTAGGGCCCTTTTAAAGATGAGAGGTAAAGGTGATGGTCAAACTTATGACCATAAACCTAAAGTCAAGTTTATGAAAGAAGAAGTGGGAGAGAAACTACCCGATACTGAGATTAGTATTGGGGACTTAGTAATGGTCAGTAAAAATAGACCTTTAGATGATAATAATCCGACGGGAACTGTAGCAGAAAAAACTAATTATTCCATGACAGTTGTTTTTGATGAAAATCCACCCGGCTTTGTCTTCGGCGATTCTCTAAGGGTTGACCTCTATGTAAACGATATTACTTTTCAGAGGATGCTAGATGCCTTAAAGAACTTTCGAAATGCAAAAAGCGAGACCCGTTTGGGTGAATTACAGCGAAAGATGCTGGGTTTAGAAGAAATAAACTGGAAAGATGAGTCTTTTGATGAGATAGAGTGGGTTAACACTGAGTTAAACCAATCGCAAAAAGAAGCGGTAAAAAGTTCTCTAAAAGCGAAAGATTTTTCCTTGATTCAGGGTCCACCTGGAACCGGGAAAACAATGACAGCTATTGAGATCATTAATCAGGGAGTTAAAGAAGAAAAAGAGATATTAGCTACTGCTGATTCAAATGTGGCAGTTGATAACCTGGTAGAGAGATTGGTTAATATGGGGACCGAAGTTTTAAGACTAGGTCATCCCATCAGAGTAACACCACTTTTACGCAAGCATACTTTAGATTATAAGATATTAGATCATCCCGACTACAAAGAAGCCGAAAGACTAAGAGAAAAGGCCCAGGATCTTTTAGATCAACAAGATCAATACCAACACCCCGGTAATAGTTTGAGAAGGGGTATGAGCGATAAAATGATCAAAGAAAAAGCTGAACAAGAGCAAGGGGCCCGTGGTGTAAAACCAGCCATAATAAAAGATATGGCAAAGTGGCTTGAGATTCAGGATGAAATAGATGGTTTATTCAATCGTATTGAAAAACTGGAACAAAAGGCGATCGAAGATTTATTAGAAACAGCTGAAGTAATCTGTACGACAAATTCTACAGCTGGTTCAGAACTACTGGGTGAATATGATTTTGACTTAATTGTGATCGATGAAGCAACCCAATCTACTGAACCTGCTTCTTTAATACCATTTATCAAAGGTGATAAAGTGGTATTAATCGGTGATCATAAGCAGCTGCCGCCCACCATATTAAGTCAAAAAGCATCTGAACAGGGCTTAAGTATATCCATGTTCGAAAGGCTTTATGAAATATATGGTGATGAAATCAGGTCAATGTTAGAAATCCAGTATAGAATGCATGATGATATCATGGACTTTTCCAACCATGAATTCTATAACGGCAAGTTAAAAAGTTCGCCTGAGGTAGCTGAGCACACCTTAAGAGACTTAGGCTATAATATGGAAGGAAAAAAATGCTTTACAGATAAATCACTCAACCCTGATCAGCCGATTGTCTTTATAGATACGGTTGATATGACGGCTGAAGAAAGATCGCTGAAAGGCTCAAATTCTTATGATAATCCGGTTGAGATGGAAATACTGCTTGATATCGTGGATGAGGCCTTGAAATCGGCCTTAAAGCCGGAAGATATAGCAGTAATTGCTCCTTATAAAGATCAGGTGGATTTATTGAAAAAGCATACTAATATAGAGAATTTAGAAATAAATACTGTAGATGGATTTCAGGGTAGAGAAAAGGAAATTGTTTTAATCTCCCTGGTAAGAAGTAATGAGAGTAATAATATTGGTTTTTTAAGAGACTTAAGGAGGTTAAATGTAGCCTTAACCCGGGCCAAAAGAAAGTTAGTTGTGATCGGAGACAGCAGTACTATTGCTAAAAATGAGACCTATCAAAATCTATTAGATTATATCGAAGAACGCGGTCTTTATTATACACTGTAAATATTGTAAAATTGATAAATTTAAGATATACTAGAGAAAAAGAAGCAAGTAAATCACAAGAGGGTTCTTCACAGATGGGGAGTGACTCCCCATCTGTTTTTAAATATTTTAACTCCTGGAGGTGCGGTGATTGGAAGAAGAAAAAAAAGAAATTACGATTGAAATTTCCAAGGGGCTGTTAAAGGATCTGGATGATTATATCAAATACCGTAGAGTCAGTAGAGATAAGTTTATAAGTGATGCTATCAATCATTATTTATGTGAACACAAAAAGAAGGAATTAAGGGAGCAGTTGAAAAAGGGATATATAGAGATGAGCGAGTTAAATCTAGAATTAGCCCATGAAGGATTAAAATGTGATAGTAATTCGATAAAGATTTATGAAAAATGTTTAGTGGAGTGTGAATAAAGTTATGGATTTAAAAAGAGGAGATGTATACTATGCTGACCTCAACCCTGTGGTTGGTTCAGAACAGGGTGGGGTCAGACCTGTATTAGTGATTCAAAATGATATTGGCAATAAATATAGTCCGACAATAATTGTAGCGGCAATTACTTCCAAGATTAATAAAGCTCAGCTGCCGACTCATGTAGAGATCTCAGCTGATGATTCCAGTCTTGATAGAGATTCTGTAATATTGTTAGAGCAGATTAGAACTATCGATAAAAAAAGATTAAAAAGTGAAGTTGCCAAATTAAATGGCGATATCTTGGAAAGAGTAAATAGTGCCATTGAGATTAGTTTAGGTTTAGTCAATCTTTAATACATAATTTTTTAAATTAAATAAGGGGTGTACAGATGTCAGAATATATAGCCGATATATATCGCAGTAATCTAGTTGAAAGCAGACATAGAGGGGATGTTGCCGTAGTAGATCCATACGGTAAACTTAAATATTTTAGTGGTAACCCCGATAACCAAACATATTTAAGGTCAGCCGCCAAACCGTTTCAAATTTTACCAGTGATTAATTCTGGTGCAGCTGACTTTTTTAATTTTACAAAACAAGAAATCGCCGTAATGAGTGCTTCTCACAACGGAGAAGAAAAACATGTTAAAACTGTTAGAGAAATATTAGAAAAAATAGAGGTAAGTGAAGAGAAATTAAACTGTGGAATTCACGACCCCTATTTTAAAAAAGCAGCTCACAAGCTTTATTTAGACGGTAATAAACCAACAGATATACATAATAATTGTTCCGGCAAGCATGCTGCCCTGCTTGCCTTATGTAAGTTTAACGACTGGGATTTAGATAACTACCTTGCAAAAGAACACCCCGTTCAACAACTCATGCTAACTACAATCAGTGAGGTTTCAGATATAGAAAGAACAGATATTTATTTAGGTGAAGACGGTTGTGGGGTAGTTGTTTTTGGTCTGCCCGTAAAGAAGATGGCTTATGCTTTTGCCCGTTTGGCCAATCCCGACTATTTGCCTAACAAATATAAGGAAGCTGCTCGGCGTATTACGAAAAGCATTAATGACCATCCTGATATGATTGCCGGTACCAAGCGGTTTAATACCGACTTAATTGAGGTCTTGGGTGATAAATTAACCGGTAAGATGGGGGCAGAAGGTGTTTTTTGTTTCGGTTTATATAATGGACCCGGAGTAAGTGTAAAGGTAGAGGATGGTAATTCTAGGGCGCTCCCTCCGGTTGTTATAGATATTTTAAAGACTTTAGATTATCTAACTGAGGAAGAGTTAAGCCAGTTACAAAGATATGTAAGACCGGTAATAAAAAACCACCATGACCATGAGGTGGGCTATATTAAATCTATATTAAATTTAAAAAAGGATGTGAACCGTTAGAATGATTTTGATTAAAGATGCTCAGATTTTAACTATGGCCGATAATGATTACAAACAGGGTTCCATATTGATTAAGGACGGTAAAATAGCAAAAATTTCAGAAAATATTGAAATTAAAGACGAGTATGAAGTTATTGATGCTAAAGACCAGATTGTGATGCCGGGAGTCATCGATGCCCATACCCATTTAGGGATCGGCGAAGAAGGAGTAGGCTGGGAAGGTCAGGACTACAATGAAATGACAGACCCCTTCACACCCCAATTAAGGGCTATCGATGCAGTAAACCCCGATGATTACGGCATTAAAGAAGCATTAGAACATGGTGTAACAACCATCATGACAGGTCCCGGTAGTGCTAACGTGGTTGGCGGCGAAAGTATGGTCATTAAAACCACGGGTAAAACTATAGATGAAATGGTCTTAAAAAACCCGGCCGGAATCAAGGCTGCTTTTGGAGAAAATCCGAAAAGAGTATATAATGAACAGAAAAAACTACCCACAACCCGCATGGGTATTGCCGCAGTGATGAGAGAAAATTTAATGAAGGCGGAAGATTATCTGGCTAAAAAAGAAAAAGCTCAAAAAGACGATGAGCCTTTCGATAGAGATATCAAGATGGAAAGTTTAATCCGTATTATTAAAAAGGAACTACCCTTAAAAGTACATGCCCATCGGGCTGATGATATCATGACCGCAATCAGGATCGCCAAAGAGTTTGATATTGATATAACCTTAGAACATTGTACTGAAGGCCATAAAGTAGCAGATGAAATTGCTGAAGCTAATATACCAGCAATTGTCGGTCCTTCCATGACAGGTAGAGTCAAGGTTGAATTAAGTGAGTTAAGCTTTAAAACTGCCGGGGTTCTGGCGAAAGCAGGCGTAAAGATAGCCTTAATGAGCGACCATCCTGTAATCCCCACTAAAAATGCTACTATTTATGCAGCTTTAGCGATCAAAGGTGGTTTAGAGGAAAAAGAAGCCCTTAAAGCCATTACCATTAACCCTGCCGAAATATTAGGGGTAGACGACCGGGTAGGAAGTATTGAAGAGGGCAAGGATGCTGATTTAATTATTTTTAAAGGCCATCCCCTTGATATCAGTTCCGATATTCAAAGAGTAATTGTTAATGGTGAAGTAGTAAAAAGAGAAGAGGATGAAAAATAAAAATTATGAAACTGAAAGATATTATAGATAAATTAGAATTAGAAGGAGTTCATGAGAATAAAGAGTTATTAGAGCTTGATATAAAAAAAGCCTGTGGTGCCGATTTAATGAGTGATGTTTTAGCATTTTCCGATGCTAAGACGATGCTGATTACCGGTTTAACCAATCCCCAGGTGATAAGAACGGCTGAAATGATCGGAATTAAAGTAATCATATTTGTGAGAGGTAAATCACCGGTTGAAGATACCGTAAAATTAGCCAAAGAGAATAACATCTCCTTATATCAAACAGAAAAACCGATGTTTCAAACCTGTGGTATTTTATATAATCTCGGCCTAAAACCCGAAAAAATGGTTAAAATAGAGTAGGTGACCGATAAGTTTTGAAAAGAAAAAAGATAATAGATAGGCAAATAGAGAGAAGAGATTTTGCAAGTGGTGGGGAAGTGTCCAGTAAGTTAAAAAAATTACTCCGTAAATTAGGGGTAAATAATAAGGATATTAGAAGAACTTCCATCATAACATATGAACTTGAAATGAATCTGATCATACATTCTGAAGGCGGCCGATTAAAGGCCTTTGTCACCCCCAAATCGATAACTATCTTTTCCGAAGATAAAGGACCTGGTATTGAAAATGTAGATAAGGCATTTGAACCCGGTTATTCAACTGCTTCTGATGAGATAAGAGAGATGGGTTTTGGGGCCGGCATGGGTTTAAATAATGTAAAGAGATTTTCCGATGATCTGGAAGTAGAAAGTGAAGTTGGCGAATATACTAAGTTAAAAGCAACGATAAACTTAAATCAATAATAGCAGGAGTGTAACAATGAGTGATAAACATTCTGTATTACTAAAAGAAGATAAATGTGAAGGCTGTACTAACTGTGTAAAAAACTGTCCCACTAAAGCTATTAGAGTTCATCAGGGTAAGGCCACTATCAAAGAGGACCTCTGTATTGACTGTGCCGAATGTATTAGAACCTGTGAATACCATGCAAAATATGCAGAAACTAATGATCTAGCCGAACTGGCAACCAATGAATACAACATAGCTTTATTAGCGCCCAGTTTTTACGGTCAGTTTGATAGTTCCTTTGATCCTGAAAAAATTAAAAAAGCAGTCTATAAACTCGGGTTTGATGAAGTCTGGGATGTAGCCTATGCGGCGGAAGCAATTTCACAAAAGACATACCAGTTTTTACAAAATAATGATGGCACCTATATTTCCGCTTCCTGTCCCGTGATTGTGAGGTTGATAAGCTTACTTTATCCCGAGCTTTTAGATAATATCGTACCCTTTAATTCTCCCGTGGACTTAATGGCGGACTATGTTAAAAATAAAGTGGAAGCAGAGGGCAGAGAACAATACGGTATGTATTTCATAACACCCTGTCCGGCTAAAGTCACTGCCATTAAAAATCCTTTAGGGAGAAGTGAATCCAGTTTAACCGGGGCGATCGCAGTCGATAAGATATATCCTAAATTACTTGAATTGATCAAAGGTGACAATAATTTTAAGGAAGTTGAACTTAAACAGAAATATCAGCCCTATATGGGTATTTCCTGGGGACAGAGCGGGGGAGAAAATGATATTTTAAATGAAGAAGGTATAATAGATACCTTGTCTGTTTCAGGTATACATAATATTAAAAAAGTGTTAGAAGAATTAACGAGGGGTAATATCAAAGGAATAAAATATCTAGAACTAGTGGCCTGTCCAACCGGTTGTGTTGGAGGGATTTTTAATGTGAATAATCCCTTCCAGGCTAAATATAATATAAGGATGAATATAAGAAATCACAAGGAGTTTATAGACCAGGACCTAAATGAATACGACTTCAAATTAGAAGAAAAGATAAAGGAAATTGGGGCCGAAAAGCTGGATGAAGACTTTGAAACAGCTATCGGCAAATTAGAAGAACTAGAAAAAGAAATTGAAAGACTGCCGGGCTTAGACTGTGCAGCCTGTGGTGCACCTGATTGTGAAACCTTTGCTGAAGATGTGGTAAATGGTCTAGCAAAAAGGTCGGACTGTATTTTTGTCTTAAGAAAGGAAATTGGTGATTTAGCCGACCAGCTTTCTAAATTAACCCATGAACTGCCACCGGTGATGAACAGTGAAGAAAATCAGAAAAAAGATAAAGAAGAGTAAAGAGGTGATGGAATAATGCAGTTAAAAGAGATAACTGAATCTTTGCATTTAGAAGTTTTAAATGAAGCCGATCTTACAAAAGAGGTTAAGGGCTGTTATATAGGAGACCTATTAAGTAATGTGATGGCCCGGGCGCGCGAGGGCGATATCTGGGTAACAATCCAGGGCCATCAAAACATAGTAGCAGTAGCACTTTTGGCAGATGCAGCAGCTGTGGTAGTAGCAGAAGAAGCTGAAGTTGATGAGAAGTCCATCAAAAGAGCAGATGAAAAAGATGTAAACCTTTTGCGGTCAAAGCTATCTGCCTATGAACTGGCCCAGGAATTTACTAAAATGGGCGTTTAAGATGAAAAAGTATCGCTTGGATTTACATATACATTCTGTATTATCACCCTGTGCTGATATATTAATGACCCCTGGCAATATTATCAAAGAAGCTGAAAAGAAAGGGATTAATATCATATCAATTACAGACCATAATGTATTTGGTAATGTGGAAAGCGCGATAAAAATCGCGGAAGAAAAGGATATAACCGTTTTGCCGGGGATCGAAGTCCAGAGCAGAGAAGAGATCCATCTTTTAAGCTATTTTAACAGCTTAAAGGACTTAAAAGAATATGGTAAAATAATATATGAAGGTTTAGAGGGTATCAAAAATGATGAAGAAAAATTTGGAGCCCAGATCTTAGTAGATAAAAATGATGAATTTGTTGGTAAGGAAGAGAAGCTTCTTTTAAATTCAACAAAATATAGTGTTGAGGAACTTGTTAAAATTACATATCAGAATAATGGAATTCCGGTTCCCTCTCATGCTGAACGAAGTTTCGGCATAATCCAGAACCTTGGTTTTATTCCAGGGGATTTGGAAATTTCTTTTGTAGAGATGAACTTTCATAAAACATATGAAGATTATTTAAAAGAATTTCCCTATTTAAAAAAGTATAAATTATTAAAAAACTCTGACAGTCATTATCTTAATCAGATAAAACCTACTATGGAGATATATCTGGATGAAAAGCCTAATTCAGAGAAGTTTTTTTCTTATTTAAAATCCCACAAAATAGAAGAATATCTTCTATAAAAAGAAAATTTTAGCTACCAATTGACAAAGTGAAAAAATTCACTTATAATATATGTGTGTATGTGATTTTGCTAACTTTTTAATAAAATAATCAAATTAAGATAGGAGGTAGACGGATGTCTTGTAGATGTGATCAAAAGAATATGGACAAGTATTTAGCCCCCTTAAATGAGATATTAAAAGAGTATACAAAAGAAGAAAAGTATTTAATCCCAATCTTACAGGATGCTCAGGACGAATACGGTTATTTACCGGAAGCAGTCTTAAAAGAAATTGCCTGTAATTTGGATTTATCTTTAAGTCAAGTATTTGGTGTTGTGACATTTTATTCTCAGTTCCATTTAGAGCCAAGAGGAGAAAACATTATTAGAGTATGTACAGGTACTGCCTGTCACGTAAGAGGTGGAGCTGAAGTTTTAGACCAGTTAAAAGAAGAACTTAATATCGGCAGTGGTGAAACTACCGATGATCTAACATTTACCTTAGAAACAGTTGCCTGTATTGGTGCCTGTGGGCTTGCCCCTGTAATTATGGTAAATGATGATACATATGGTAGAATGAAACCCGGAAAAGTATCTGAAGTTTTAGCAAATTACCAAGAATAATGAAAGAATTAGCCTTACATATCTTAGATATTGCTGAAAATTCGATAAAGGCTGAGACAGATGAGCTAAACATAGAAATTAATGAAGACACGCGAGAAAATGAGTTCGAGATTGTAATTGAAGATGACGGTAAAGGGATAGAAAAAGAAAAATTGGAAAATATTACTGATCCTTTTGTGACAAGCCGCAAGACGCGGCCGGTAGGTTTAGGGCTCTCCTTATTTAAGGCAGCTGCCCAAAGATGTAATGGTAATTTCGAAATCGATTCTGATAGTAACGGTACAAGCGTGAAAGCAGTTTTTGAGCATGATCATATTGATAGGGCACCCTTAGGTAATATGGCCCAATCAATTGTATCCATATTACTATGGGACAGTAATCTTGAGTTAACATATGAACATAGATATAATGAAAACCAATTTATCTTTACTACCAAAGAGATTAAAAAAGAGTTAGAAGATGTAAAGATAACAGACAATAAGATATTAAACTGGCTGAAAGATTATATAGATGAAAATATTAGAGAAATTCGCGGAGGTGAATTTAATTGAAGTCGTTAGAAGAATTAAGGGAACTGCGTGAAAAGGTTGAAAAGGATATGCAGATGCGTAAAGAAACCAATAAACCCAAGATAATCATTGGAATGGGGACCTGTGGAATAGCAGCGGGAGCAAGAGAGATCCTTAAAGCTGTTATGGAAGAGATAGATAAAAGGGACCTTGATGTAGAAGTAACTCAAACCGGTTGTATTGGCATGTGTGAGAAAGAACCTCTAATGGATGTCAAACTACCCGGTAAAGATAGAATTACATATGGTAATTTAACGCGAGAAGATGTAAAAAGGATTGTTGTTAACCATGTAATAAATGGTAATGTAGTAGATGAACTCGTTATAGCTAGATTAGCAGAATAACTTAAAGGAGGTTAATTACGTTGAAGGATACAATATATAGATCCCATGTCCTAATTTGTACTGGAACGGGCTGTGTATCATCCGGTTCTAAAAAGATCAAACATGAACTTCAGGACCAGTTGGCAGATAAGGACTTATTGGATGAAATTAAAATAGTAGAAACCGGCTGTCACGGTTTTTGTGAAAAAGGACCGATTATGGTCGTTTATCCGGAAGGGGTTTTTTACTGTCAGTTAAAAGAAGAAGATGTAGCCGAAATAGTAGATGAACATCTTCTAAAAGGAAGAATTGTCGAAAGACTATTATTCAAAGAACCAATGACAGAAGAAAGCATCCCTTCTTATCAAGATATAGATTTCTATAAAAAACAGCATAGAATAGCCCTGGCTAACTGTGGTAAGATCAATCCCGAAAGTATAGAAGAATACATAGCAAATAATGGTTATGAAGCAGCCGGTCAGGCTTTAACTTCTATGACTCCACAAAAAATAATAGAAGAAGTCAAAAACTCTGGCCTGCGCGGCCGGGGGGGAGGCGGTTTTCCGACCGGTCTTAAATGGCAGTTTGCCAGAGATAATGAAAGTGATAAAAAATATGTAATCTGTAATGCGGATGAAGGTGACCCCGGTGCCTTTATGGATAGGAGTATCCTGGAAGGTGACCCACATAGAATAATTGAGGGTATGATAATAGCCGGTTATGCGATCGGTGCAGATGAAGGATATGTATATGTGAGAGCAGAATATCCGCTTGCCATTGAAAGATTGCAAAAAGCCATCAATGATGCAGAAGAATTAGGCTTATTAGGTGAAGATATCTTTGGTTCTGGTTTTAATTTCAAATTGAACATTAAAAAAGGAGCCGGTGCCTTTGTTTGTGGAGAAGAAACAGCCCTGATGGCTTCCATTGAAGGTAAAAGGGGTATGCCTAATCCCAGACCACCTTATCCCGCTGAGAAAGGGCTCTGGGGTAAACCGACCAATATTAATAATGTAGAAACTTATGCTAATATACCATACATAATAAGTGAAGGCTCAGAGGTTTTCTCTTCGATTGGGACCGAAAATAGTAAGGGTACGAAAGTATTTGCCCTTACCGGTAAGATCAAAAATACCGGTTTAGTTGAAGTACCGATGGGTACTACCTTAAAAGAGGTTGTTTTTGATATTGGAGGCGGCCTCACCGAAGATAAGAAGTTTAAAGCCATTCAAACCGGTGGACCATCGGGTGGATGTATCCCGGAAGACTATCTAGATTTACCAATTGATTATGATTCCCTTATCGATGTGGGGGCAATGATGGGTTCCGGTGGTATGGTTGTAATGGATGAAAGTACCTGTATGGTAGATGTAGCTCGCTTCTTCTTATCCTTTACCCAAAATGAATCTTGTGGTAAATGTACTCCCTGCCGGGAGGGTACAAAGAGAATGTTAGAAATATTAAATAGGATCTGTGAAGGGGAAGGAAAAGAAGGCGATATTAAATTACTAAAAGAATTAGGAGAGCATATTAGTGAAACCGCTTTATGTGGTCTCGGTCAAACTGCTCCTAATCCGGTCCTTAGTACCATAAAATATTTTAGAAATGAGTACGAAGCTCATATCTTTGATAATAAATGTCCAGCTGGCGTATGTCAGGAATTAGCATCAGCTTATACCATTAATAAAGAGACATGTGTGGGCTGTGGTCAGTGTGTAAAAGTATGTCCGGTCGATGCCATTACCAAAGGTGATGGAAACTACTATGTAATTGATGATGAGATATGTATTTCTTGTGGTGCATGTGAAAAGAAATGTCCAGTCGATGCCATATCACAGGGTTAAACAGGTAAAAAGGAGGTTTAAATACTAAATGGGAAAAGTAAGTTTAACTATAGATGAGCAAAATATAGAAGTTGAAAAAGGTACGACAATACTTGAAGCTGCCAAAGAAGTAGGTATAGATGTACCTTATTTATGCTACCATCCTGATTTAACACTGCACGGTGCCTGTAGAGTCTGTGTTGTGGAAGATCTGGAAGATAATTCTCTGGTAGCATCTTGTGTGACTCCCGTTACAGAAGGTATGGAAATATCTACAACCAGTATGAAAGCAAGAAGAGCGAGAAGAAGAAATGTAAATTTACTGCTAGCTAATCACCCCAATGACTGTTTGGGTTGTGATAGAAACGGTAGTTGTGAATTACAGGATATTACCCATAGTTTAGGTATAACAAGGGAAGATGTTGAAGAAATTGCAGGTGAAGTGCGTGAGGTAGAAAGAGACGAGGTGGGACCCGCTTTAAAAAGAGATCCCAATAAATGTATTTTATGTGGTCGCTGTGTAAGGGTCTGTGAAGAAGTACAGGGAGTATCGGCCCTACAGTTCAGTAATAGGGGCTTTGACTCAATTGTAACCACAGCTTTTGACCTCCCACAGAGTGAGATCAATTGTGCTAACTGTGGACAGTGTGCAACAGTCTGTCCGGTAGGTGCCATAACAGAGGTCAGTGAAATTCAGAAAGTCTGGCACGCCTTAGAAGATGAGGATAAACATGTTATAGCACAAACCGCACCTTCTATCCAGGCAACAATCGGGGAAGAGTTCGGTTATGAACCCGGTACAGTTGTGACAGGGCAGTTGGTATCTGCTTTAAGGAAGTTAGGTTTTGACAAAGTATTTTCAACTGAATTTACCGCTGACTTAACCATATTAGAAGAAGGTTCAGAGTTTTTAGAAAGATTAACTGCCAATAAGAACCTTCCTCACATAACATCCTGTTGTCCGGGTTGGGTTAAATACGCTGAACATAATTATTCGGATTTATTGAACCATCTATCTTCTGCTAAGTCACCACAGCAGATGTTCTCTGCCTTATCAAAAACCTACTATGCGGAAAAAGCAGATATAGATCCCGAAAAAATTTATACCGTATCCATTATGCCCTGTACAGCTAAAAAGTTCGAAAAAGATAGAGATGAAATTAATGCAACAGAGTATAAGGATACTGATGCCGTATTAACAACAAGGGAACTTGCCCGGATGATCAAAGAGGTAGGATTACAGTTTAAAAACTTACCTAATGAGGAGTATGATGAACTGATGGGTGAGCATACCGGAGCTGGTACTATCTTTGGAACCACCGGTGGTGTAGCGGAAGCTGCCGTCAGAACTGTAAAAGAAAAATTAACCGGTGAAGAGCTAGAAAGATTAAACTTGGGCTTTAGAGGAATTAATAAAGCTGAAGTTGTAATAAATGACCAAATTATTAAGGTAGCAATCGCCAATGGTCTCAGAAATGCAGAAAAACTATTAGATGAAGTAAGAGCTGGCGAATCTGAATACCACTTTATAGAAGTAATGGCCTGCCCTTATGGTTGTGTGGGCGGTGGTGGTCAGCCTCTTCCGATTAGTGAAGAACATAAAGAATTACGAGGAAAAGGACTGGCTAATGCCGATGAAAAGAATGTGGTTAGAAAATCACATGAAAATCCGATGATCAAAAAACTATATGAAGAATATTTAGAAGAACCAAATGGTGAAAAATCCCATCACTTACTCCACACTACTTACCATGAAAGACCAAAAAACTAACAATAAAAAAATTAAATACAGCGAATTATAGCCCCATCTCTTATCACAAGAGGTGGGGTTTCTTGATTTAAGCAGTATACTCAAGTATAATGTTAATAGCTTAAAAAATCTTCTTTTTGAGTTTTGAGGAAGTGAATAAATTGAAATATATAACTAACAGCCCGGAAGAAACAAAGATGATAGGACAAAGGATATCTGAAATAATAAAAGAAGACAAAAATTATTTTTCCCAGATAATACTTTTAACAGGTGATTTGGGAGCCGGTAAAACCGTTTTGGTTAAAGGATTAGCCGAGGGTCTTGATATCAACTTTAATATTACAAGTCCCACTTTCAATTTGATAAATGAATATGAAGGAGAGCCCGGCTTAATCCATATGGACTTTTATCGGATTGATAAAAAAGAAGAATTACTCCAGTTAGGACTGGAAGAATATATGGCAATGGATAATGTAAAAGCCATCGAATGGCCACAATTGATCTTTGATTATCTGCAGGCTGAATTTATTTTTATAAAGATCAAAAATATGGATGGAGACAAACGCAAAATAATTATAGAAGCGGAAGGACCAAAAAGTAAAAACATACTTAAAGGACTGAAAGACAATGTTAGTATTGGGAATTGATACAAGCACAGATATATGTTCGGTCGGACTTAGTAATAAGGAAGACTTTATCGGAGAAATTAATATAAAACTAAAAAGGAGACACAGTGAACGTCTCTTGCCAATTATAAAGAGAATATTTTCAGAAACAGGTTATGAAATACAGGATTTAGATGGTTTAGCTGTTACCGATGGTCCGGGTTCTTTTACCGGTCTTCGGATCGGATTGAGTACAGTGCAGGCCTTCAAAAGTGCCTTAAATATTCCGGTATATTCTGTCTCTTCCTTAGAATATATGGCCTATTCTGTAAGTCAACATTATGAGAATTATTTGCTAGTTCCTACTATTGATGCCCGCAATAAAAGGGTTTATACTTCTGTTTTTACAAGTGAACCCCAACAAAAACTTTTAAAAAGAATAAGGGATGATAAAGCCGTAGAAGTTAAATCATTGATTGAAGACTTAAGAAAATATAAAAAAGGTAAGGTAATCTTTGGGAGTGGCACAGACAGTTATTATGAAATCTTTAAAAAAGCAAATTTAGATAATACTAAGATAATATATAAGATAAGAAACTCCGGCGGATATAATCTGGCATGTTTAGGATATAAGTACCTTTCAGCCGGCCAGGATACTGATTATAGCGAGCTTGTGCCCAAGTATTTAAAGAAACCCCAGGCGCGCCTTAACTGGGAAAAAAAGTATCTGCAGGAGGATTAATATGGATTTATGTCTTGATGTGATGAAGCTGGATGATTTAGGGGAAGTAATTAAAATAGAGCGAGAAGCTTTTTCAAACCCGTGGAATATGAAATTTTTTAAAGAGGAATTAATTCATAACTCCTTTGCCCTCTATCTAACCGCTAAAAATGATAATGAACTGGTGGGTTATGTGGGTTGTTGGTTTAAAGACCATGCTAATGAAGTACATATAGTTAATTTAGCAGTAAAAAAGACCAAAAGGAGACAGGGTATAGGATCCTATTTAATCAAAGAAATTGTTGATATGTCAAAAAATTTAAATGCAGATACTTTAACTTTGGAAGTCAGAATTACTAATAAAGCGGCCATTGATTTATATATACAACTCGGTTTTACCAAAGCGGGTCTAACACCAAACTATTATCTCGATAATGATGAAGATGCATTACTGATGAAAAAGGAGCTTAATTAAGATGAATGAAGACATTAAAATATTAGCAGTAGAGACATCTTGTGATGAAACAGCTGCTGCAGTTAGTAAAAATGGATTAGATATTTTAGCAAGTGTAGTTGCTTCCCAGGTTGACTGGCATAAAAAATATGGGGGCGTAGTACCGGAAATTGCTTCCCGTAAACACATGGAATTTATTAATCCCGTGGTTGAAGAGGCTTTAGAAAAAGCTGATATAAAATTAGCGGAACTTGATGCGGTTGCTGCTACTTATGGACCGGGTTTAGTCGGTTCACTGTTAGTTGGGTTATCTTATGCCAAGGCCCTGGCCCTTGCTTTAAATAAACCCTTTATCGGGGTTAACCATATTGCGGGACATATTTATGCCAATTTCATTTCGAAAAAGGATATCAAGACCCCGGTCATCTGTTTAACAGTTTCAGGCGGTCATACCGATTTGCTATATTTTGAAGAATATGGGGACTATGAAATCTTAGGTAGGACCAGAGATGATGCAGCCGGGGAAGCATTTGATAAGATAGCCCGTTATCTTGGTTTAGGTTACCCCGGTGGACCTATTATTGAAAAAAGGGCAAAGCTGGGTAAAGAAGATGCAGTAAAATTTCCCCGCCCCTTTATTGATAAAGATACCTATGATTTCAGTTTTAGCGGTCTCAAAACTGCTGTAATAAATTATATTCACAACCAAAAGCAAAAGGGTAATGAGCTCGATATTAATGATATAGCAGCCAGCTTTCAGCGGGCTGTAATTGATATTTTAACTGCGAAAACAGTTCGGGCCGCCCTTAATAAAAAGGTAAACAGCGTAATTTTATCAGGTGGGGTAGCAGCCAATAAAAGATTCAGAGAGGTATTACGCGAAAGATTAAAAAAAGAAGGAATACCTTTATATTATCCTGATTTAGAACTCTGTACCGATAATGCGGCCATGATCAGTACAGTAGCCTATTATCAGTATAAAAAAGGTGAATTTGCTGACTTTGCTCTAAATGCTGACCCCAATCTGCAGTTATAGGTGATAAAAATGGAAAAGAATAAAAGGGAATATTATTTATATAAAAGTGTACAGGATGATAACATTTTGCCCGTAACTTCAAAATGTAATCTATCCTGTATTTTTTGTAGCCATCAACAAAATCCAAAAGAACTTGAAATAATCAGTTTTGGGGATCTAAAGCTTAAAAAAATAAATGATTTAATCGATTATATAAATCCCAATCAACCGATTATTATGGGAGAATCGGCTACCAAAATAATCGAAGGTGAACCCTTGCTCCATCCTGATTTTAAAGAAATAATTAAAAGGATTAGGACAAAATATAATGATACTGAAATTAGAATTACTACCAATGGGGCTTTATTAGATAAGAATTTAATAAATTTCTTTACAAAAATAAAAAAAATAACTCTTAATATTTCGGTAAACTATTTAGAGCCCGAGCTGCGAGAAAAGGTAATGGGAGATAACTGTAATCAAAACATTAATACAACCTTACAAAAACTAAAATATTCAAATATTGAATATAATTTTAGTATGGTGGCCCTGCCTCATCTTTATGGTTATCAAAGGATTAAAGAAGAAATTATTAAAATGGCTGAATATGAACCTTTAACTATCAGAGTTTTCATGCCGGGTTATACGAGCTTAACAGCGGCTGATTTGAAGTTTGATCACAAAGAAGTCTATCAAAAATTATCTAAAATGGTAGATGAGATTAATACGTTCCAAAAAACACCGGTTACTATTGAGCCGCCGATG
>DATGCJ010000042.1:0-2064 GCA_035312025.1 Halanaerobiales bacterium
CCGCTTCTTTAATTAATTTAAATCCGATTAAGATAACTAAAATAGAGCCAACTAATAAGATGGTGCTTTTTAGGGAAGGGACATTTTTAAGTAAAAGACCAATCCCAAAAAAACAGGCTAATGCTAAAAGGATATCAAAAAAGATCGTAAAACCGGCTACTTGATAAGTCCTTTTCTTATTACCACTTAAAGCTGTATTTATAACATAAAGATTCTGCATTCCAATCGGTGCCACATATGCTAACCCTAATAACAAACCCTGTGTTAAGTATTTGTACATTTTTAGCTCTCCAATTTTTAAAATTTAGCTACTATAATCTAATTAACTATTTTGATTATAAAAGTCATCATCAAAAAATACTACTTCTTCTATACTTTTCTTTACTGTTCTCTTTCTTTCCTTTTTAGGATAACCAAAGGCAATAATTTCAGATGGCAAATAATTTTCTTGTAATCCTAACAAATCAGATAATTCTTCTACCTTAAAATATGAAATCCAGGTAGAACCTATCCCCTGTTCTGTGGCTGCTAAAACCATGTGAGTTCCGGGTATTTTAGTTTGGTGTTCTTCTAAATTCAATTTGGAATACATTTCCTTATCTAAATTCTTTATTTTTTCTTTAAGTTCAGGAAATCTACTAATCTGAATATCTCGCCCGCCTTCTCGGTCATTAACAATCCTGGTACATAAGACAATTAATAATTCGGCACTTTCAATCCATTTTTGATTATAGGCTATCTTTGCTGTTTTTTTGATTAAACTTTTATCTTTGACAACTCCAAACTTCCAGGGTTGTTCATTGCCCACAGAGGGAGATAAACGGCCGGCTTCTAAGATATAATCAATCTCGTCATCGGTGATCTCTTTATCTGAAAATTTGCGGACACTTTTTCTTTTCTTTAATATATCTAAAAGCATAAATACCTACTCCCAGTTATTTAATTTAAAATGATTTACTATCAGGTCAACATTTTTTTGAATAGTATTACTGCCATCAACTTCTATTGTTTTATATCCGAAGTTATCAGCCTGTGCTTTTACCATCTGAGCGAATATATAATCTCTTTCCATCCAGTTTGCAAAGGCCTGTTCAGGATCAGAACATTCTTTTAATATCTGGTCCTTAAATGATCTTTTTGTATAATGTTTAATTTGAAATTCTTTTTCAGGAACCATATATAGTACTCTATTATTATCAATCGGTAAACCATTGATCAGTTCTGGTAAAAGGGCTGCTCCTTCTATAATCAACTTATCATTTTTATCATATTTTTTTAAACCATCAATAACAAACCCAAACCTTTCCCGGTAAAATTCATACTCTTCTTCTGCCTGAAAGTAAGGATCCCTCATCCAAATTTCATCCCAGCTCATCTGTTTATATTTAAACATAGTTGGATGTTTTTCTTTTTCAGCCAAATCAAGATGTGTAAATTCATAATCATCAATTTTATAATACTCTAAATTATATTTTTCGCTTAACATCTCAGCAGTAGTACTCTTTCCACTACAGGGAGAACCACCGATAAAATAGGTGTTATTAATTATATTATTTATCTTTTTATCCACTTACCTCACCTTTTTCTTTTTTAGCTATAAAAGTAGCTCTCTTCGCTCCTTTATAAAAATCCTTATTTTGTTCAAGATCTGAATATATTTCAATAATTTTAAAGTTGTTTTCGGTTAACCACTGTTTTACTTCATCAGCTGAAACCGGATGTTTTTGTTGGTTTAATCTCTTAACCTCTTTTCGACCATCCGGATAGATGATTTCTACTTTTCTTTCAGCCCGCCAAATCTTTTTTGCTCGATCTACATAGCTAGTTTTATATGAACCCTTAAATTCAATCCCATGTTGACAGGTTCCATTGGGAAAAATCTTTTTTTCTTTACCGATTTCAGACCAGGTTTCATCTAATTTACCTTCCATATTATCATTATCTATAAAAATGAAACCACCTTCATTTAAAGAATCATAAGCATTTTGAATTATTTTAGCCTGCTGTTCTGGTGTGGCTAATTCATAAAGACAGTTGCAGGCTAAAATTATTAGATCAAAATTT
>DATGCJ010000043.1:0-5157 GCA_035312025.1 Halanaerobiales bacterium
TATAAATATTTTTCTGTACAATTCCTGCATTTCGTGGGAGCACTATTAGCTTTAGTACCTCCATTAATTATTAGAGAAATAATTGATGAAGCTATACCGAGCGGTAATTTACAAAATATATTGATGTTAGTTGCTCTCGGATTTGGGGTCTATTTAAGTACAAATATTATAAGGTATTTGAGAGTTTACTACGGCCACAAATATGCGCAATATATAACCCGTGATATGCGTAATGATTTATATAATCATTATCAAAATTTATCTATGAATTTTCATGATAACAAAAAGACCGGGGAACTCATGTCCAGGATAATTGATGATCTCAATCGTCTGCAGGAGTTCGCCCACCACGGTCCCGAAGCAGTAATCAACTCATTTGTCATTATTATCGGTACAGTAGTTATCTTATTTACCCTAAGTGTAAGATTAGCAATTGTTAGTTTAATTTTCACACCATTATTAATGATTTTTGTCTATTATTTCATGAAAAAGATGCATAAGGCTTTTCGCCGTACCAGGGAAAGTAAAGCAAATATGAACGACAAGTTAGAAGATAACTTAGCTGGTATCAAAGTAATTAAGGCTTTCAATAATGAAGAGTACGAGATGGATAATTTTTCAGAGAAAAATACAGCCCATGCTAAAGCAAGGATGAAAGCGATCAAGTATATTAGTATCTTGATGCCTGGTTCCCGCATGTTAAATGTAATAGGTTTACTGGCTGTTTTAGGTTATGGAGGTTATTTAACTTCTTTAGGAGCAATAACGATCGGTACGATCGTTGCTTTTTATAACTACTTAGAACGCTTCAGAGAACCGCTCTTAAGACTGGTTCAAAGGGCGCAGGGTTTAAGTAGATTCTTTGCCAGTATCGAAAGATTTTTTAACCATATTGATATTAAACCCGATATAAAAAGTAAGCCGGGTCAGTTACCCGCGGAGAATATAAAAGGTATTGTTGAATTTAATGATGTTCACTTTTCTTATGACGATGAACAGGTTTTACAGGGTATAGACCTGACAGCAGATAAAGATCAAACTATTGCCCTGGTTGGACCGAGTGGGGCAGGGAAAACGACGATTGTAAGGCTGCTGCTTAGACTATATGATATTGATGAGGGATCCATTAAAATAGATGGTAAAGAAATAACAGACTATAATATTGATCAGTTAAGAAATTCAATGGCCATGGTTATGCAGGAAGACTTTTTATTTTCAACTTCAGTAGCAGAAAACATTGCCTATGGAAAACCCGATGCAACCCGTGAAGAAATCATCAGCTGTGCCAAAAAAGCCAATGCTCATCAATTTATAACAGAACAGCTTTCAGATGGGTATGACACCGAGGTCGGACAGAGAGGAGTTAAATTATCGGGTGGTCAAAGACAGAGGATATCGATAGCCCGGGCATTTTTAAAAGACCCCCGTATTTTAATCCTTGATGAGGCAACATCCTCTGTAGACTTAGAAACGGAAGAATTGATTCAGGAAGCAGTAAATGAAGTAACTCAAAACAGGACGACCTTTATTATAGCCCACAGACTTTCCACTATAATCAATGCAGATAAGATATTATTTATTGAAAACGGCCGTTTAATAGAAAAAGGAAGGCACGAAGAATTAATAGACCGAGATTCACATTATAAAGAATTTTATTCTAAACAGTTTCAAACAGCTTAATTGATTTAAATAGGGTATCTATACGTTGAGTATAGGTGCCTTTTTTTAATTTATTGTCTCCAATAATTCCCAGTATTTTGACAATTTCGACAATTCTCTATATAATTATAAATAAGTAAATAACAGATCCGATTCGTATTTTCTAAGGATTGTTTATCTATGAAAATACGAACGATAGGGTTGTATAAGGAAACTTGGCAGCCTCCCATTGTGGAAAGGACTAAATATTTGTTTTTAACAAGTCCCTTTCCGGGGCTTTTTTCTTTTGTTATATAATTCTCAACCCATAATGAGAAGGGAGGTATTTACCATAAAAAGATATATTAAAATCATCCCTTTTATATTAATTTTTATTTTAATCTTTACCTACCCAATCCAACAAGAAGAGGTCTTACGATTAGATAAATATGAAGATGAAAATATTAAAAAAGTATATCTAATTCAAGAGAATAATGAGCCTTACCAACTACTACAAAAAGTTTCTGTCAAAGGGTATAAAGATGAAATCGTCATGTTTATTCAGATAGATATGCAAAAAGAATCAATAAATAAATTAGAAATCATTTATCAAAATGAGACTTCACATTATGGCGGTCACATAAGTGAAGAGTGGTTTTTAAACCGATTTGAAGGCAAGGATACTACTTTAACCTTAGAAATAGTTAAGATGTCAGCCAAGAAGGAAGAAGAAGTTGTCGCTGTAACGGGGGCGACAATTAGTAGTCAGGCTGTGGTAAGGGGAGTCAATAAGGTATTAAGTAACTATAGGGAAATAAAAAATAATATAAAGTAAAGTTTTAATAATAATTTTGTTTTAATCAAAAACAAAAGGAGGATATTAAGAATGAAGAAATTGAGTTTTATTATCTTACTTGTATTTTTAATTACGATTATGATCTTTGGTACCGTAGTTTCTGCAGAGGATGGTGAGTTTGTCATTTCAAATTTAAAGGAAAAGGATATTACAATTAGTGTAGAAAAATTAAAAGAATTACCTGTAGTCGAAAAAGATGTTACTTCTGTGGATTCCAGCGGAGATGAAGATGATTATACCGTAAAAGGCGCCTTATTTTCAGATTTTTTAGAATCCATCAATGCCTCTAAGGAAGATTTAAAAGCCATGCAGCTCATAGCGGGTGATGGTTATTCTATAGAAATTCCAGAACCAGTTTTGAAAAACAGACAGATCATTTTAGCTTATGAAATTAATGGTGAACCCTTACCAGATAAGGTTAAACCGGTTAGAGTGATTATTCCAGAAGAAAGGGCCATGTACTGGATTAAAAACCTGACAAAAATCAATATAATTGAAATGGTCAAAACCGTTGATATAGATTCCCTAGTAGTTTTAGAAACTGCCGTAAATCAAGTGGGAAAAGTAGATTATACATATTACGAAAGTGAAGATAAAGCTGTTAATGTTGCTAATTTGGTGGACCAGATAGGACTTAATACTGATAAAAGAACTATTGCCTTCACAGCTGCTGATGGATATGAAAAAGATGAACAAGTGGATATTTTTAGAGATGGGTATATAAAAATAACCGGTGACCATGCCCCCATGTTTTTATCACCCGATATCCCTAAAGGTATGTATGTAAAAGATGTATTATATGTAGGATATGGATCAACTTCACTTGCTTCAATAGATTCAGCAATGAAGGCATTTACCACGACTACCATTGATGGTACTGAAGGTATTACTTTAGCTAAAGTAATTAAAGAAGCCGGCTTAATTTCAGCTGATAAATATAAATTAACAGCAAGTGATGGTTATTCTGTGGAAGTTAGTAGCAAAGATATGGAAAACGGTATAGTCTATTTAGAAAATGGAGAAATGGTTAGATGTGCATTTTCAGATTTATCTAAAAAATTCTGGATAAAGAATTTATATAAAATTGAACCAATTAAATAAGACGGAAGTCTAGATGGATTAAGAAATAATCAAAAATAGAAGATGTTACAATTAAAATTTATGTCTTGTAAAAATATGAGGTGAATATAGTGTTAAAAAGACTTCTGGCTGGTTTTTCTGTCTACCATTTAATAATTATAGCGCTAATGGCGGGGCTTGGTGTTGCGACCAAGCCTATTATCGTCCCTTTAGCTCATATGATTACCGGCCCCTTATATATACCAGGCGGTGTAATCGCCGGCGGTTTTTACATGATGTGGTTAATACTCGGGGCCGGACTGGTTAAAAAAAGAGGGACTGCCACCTTAATCTCAACTGTTCAGGCTATCATGATGGTTTCACTTGGTATTTACGGCACCCATGGTTTAGTCAGTTTCTTTACTTATATTATACCGGGTTTGGCTGTTGATACTTTATTACTATTTTTTAGAGATCCCGCCAAACTGACACCTTGTTTTCTAGGTGGGATTGTTGCTAATTTAAGTGGTACTTTCTTAGTTAATATTGTATTTTTTAGGTTACCATTGATACCACTAATACTTGCCTTAAGCAGTGCATCTCTTTCCGGTGGTTTAGGGGGCATAATTGCATTTAATATAATTAAGCAGTTCTCTAAATATGATTTATTGGAAGCATGATAATTGATAAATTGATGGGGGTGGTTTTATTTTGAAAAGATCAAATAAGTTATTTGTATTAACACTTATAGTATTAATCTTTGTTTTAAGTACTACTGTCTACAGCCTGGATAAGAAGACCGGCTTTATTCCCAATGCCTATATACAGGGAGATGTAAAGCAGGTAATAAATCTTAAAGAACTGCAAGGAGTCACTACCAAAGAAATAGAGTATAAGAATCATAAACTAAAAGTCTATCCTTTAAAAATCATTTTAGATAAGGCTGAACCTATTAATGAAAAATATGAAATAGTTTTTTCTGCCCAGGATGGCCTACGGGCTAAAATTTCTTCTGACAAAATTGCAGAAAGTTATATCCACTTTTCCCCTGCCTACGGTTGGGAAGCAATTAATTTAAACCATCCTATCAGCAGCAATATTAAGTTAATAGAAAGTATAACTGTAGTAACCAAGGGAGAGTCTAATAAAAATATATTTTCTATAATAACTCCCACTGAAAATTTATTAACTAAAACTCCCGGGCAGCTTTTAACAAGTTCTTATCTGAGAAAAGTAGTTTTTGAAGGAGAATCTACTCAGAAAATAGAGGGAGTAAATTATTCTGCTTCCATTTACTCTGAAAAGAAAGTTTTACAGCCGGAAGAAATGATAAATAAAAAGATTGATTCTAGAACAATATTATTTAATGAACAGGGTAAAACATTAAGATACAAGGGAGGTTATCTAGAGCTAAACAAGAATTTTGTTAATTACATTAATCCTGACCAAAAAGAATCTTTAAAAAATATACGGGGAATAGTATTGGACGCTCCTTTAAAGAGTAATAAAGATACTTTTTATGATACACTACATTATTTAGAAAATGATACTAGAGTACTAATTGTACTTTTAGATGGTTTTGGATATCATCAATTTAAGTATTT
>DATGCJ010000044.1:0-17962 GCA_035312025.1 Halanaerobiales bacterium
GCCAATAGAGGCCCTCATACTGTAGTAACCACCTTTGAAGATAAGGGTATAGGTAATGTAGAATGTACAAACTGCGGCCAATGTATTTTAGCATGTCCAACCGGAGCTTTACATGAAGTTTACCATTATGAACATGTCTGGGATGCATTACATGATGAAGATAAACATGTAGTTGTCCAGACTGCGCCGGCAACAAGGGTAGCAATAGCAGAACCCTTTGGGGCTGATCCCGGTACAATAGCAACCGGTCAAATGGTAGCTGCCTTAAGAAGACTTGGTTTTGATAAAGTGTTTGATACAAACTTCACTGCGGACTTAACAATAATGGAGGAAGGAACAGAATTGATCGAGAGAATTAAAGGAGACGGCACCTTACCCCTCTTTACTTCCTGTAGTCCGGGCTGGATTAAATTCATAGAGCATCAATATCCAGAATATTTAGATCACATATCAAGCTGTAAATCACCTCAACAGATGTTTGGGGCAGTAGCAAAAACTTATTATGCAGAAAGAAATAATATTGACCCAGAAGATCTTGTTGTAGTATCTGTAATGCCCTGTACTGCTAAAAAGTTCGAGTTAGATAGGGAAGAAATGTCAGAAGATGTTGATTATTCGTTAACCACAAGAGAATTAGCCCGTATGGTTAAACAGGCAGGTATCGATATTTTAAATCTAGAAAATGAAGATTATGATGAATTACTGGGCGTTTCTTCGGGAGCGGCCGATATATTTGCCTCTACCGGTGGTGTGATGGAAGCAGCTCTCAGAACTGCTTATGAGTTAATTACCGGTGAAGAACTTGGTAAAGTTGATTTTGAACAGGTTAGAGGACTTGAAGGTTTAAAAGAAGGCTCAGTTATGATAAATGATATGGAGGTTAAAGTAGCTGTCGCCCACGGCTTAGGTAATGCAAGACGAATATTAGAGAGAATGAAGGATGGAGAAGAGTATCACTTTGTTGAATTCATGGCCTGTCCAGGCGGCTGTATAGGTGGCGGCGGACAACCACTGCCCACTGATGATAATATACTTGAAAAGAGAATGCAGGCTATTTATGAAATAGATAGTTCCAAGAAAATGAGAAAATCACATGAAAATCCATTTATTAAAAAGTTATATGATGAGTACTTAGGCGAACCCGGCAGTCATAGAGCCCATGAATTACTCCATACTGAATACAAGGAGCGGGGGATTTAAATGAAAAAAGTCCCCGAGCCAACTATAAGAAGACTATTTTGTTACTACAGATGTTTAAAAAATGATAAATCAGATATCATTCCAGATTATGTATGCTCTGATACACTCGGGGAAAAAATAGGAATTAAACCGACTTTATTAAGAAGAGACTTGTCATTTTTCGGACACATGGGCCGCAAGGGTAAAGGATATAATAAAAACAAACTAAAAATTAGACTAGAAGAGATTATAGGATTGAACAAAGAATGGGAAATTGCCCTTATAGGAGCTGGAAATCTTGGCAAGGCGATCTTAAGTTATAATCAATTCCGAGAAATGGGCTTATATATTACTGAAATATTTGATAATGATCTAGATAAAATAGGTAGGAAAGTGAATGGTTATCTAGTTAAAAATGTCAAATTCATCAAACAAGTATTACAAGAAAAAGGTATAAAAATAGTAATTATTGCAACATCTGAGGATGATGTGGAAGGAATTGTCCATCAATTAAAAAAGACAAATATAGAGGCGATCTGGAACTTTACAACTGCCCATATTGATTTAGGAGATGATGTAATAGTAGTTAAAGAAGACTTATGCTGCAGTTTGGGTAGTATAATATGTAATATAAATAAATAAAGAAATAACTTAGGGAATGCTTATTATTAGCATTCCCTTTTTTTAATGATGTCAACTAATATCCAGCTTATTGATAAGGTTAAATTCCTATGATATAATTACAAGGTGTGATAAAATTGCCTATTATTTCAGCTGGGAGCTGATATTATTTCTAAAGAGAGTATTAACAAGCATAAAAAACAAATAATAGAGATAAATAATATAACCTATGGTGGAGACGGCCTTGGCAGTCTTCCCTCAGGCAAAGTAATTTTTGTCCCCAAAACTATTCCGGGCGAAAAACATTTAGTGGAGATTACCAAAGAAAAGAAAAGTTATGCCTATGGTAAATCGGTTAAGATATTGAAGGAATCAGAAGACAGAATTGAACCAAAGTGTGAAATATTCCAGGAATGCGGCGGCTGTCAGTGGCAGCATATTAGTTATGAAGCCCAAAAAGATTTTAAAGAAGATATACTAAATTATTCATTAGATAGAATAGGTAATCTTGAAAATATTAAAATAGAAAAAATATTAGGTGTTGATTATCCCTGGTTTTATCGGAATAAATCTATCATGCCTCTCGAAGTGATAGATGAAGAGATAAAGGCAGGTTTTTATAAGAGAGGTACCCATCAGGTTATCGATAACCACACCTGTTATATTCAACATCAGTTGATTAACAGGATCAAAAGATACACTGTAGACTTATTAAATAAATATGATGATATATCTATATATAATGAAGAAAAACACGCTGGTTTGTTAAGACATTTACACATCAGGGTAGGGGTTTGTACCAATCAAGCCTTGCTTACTTTTATTACTACCGATAATGATTTTGATGAGATAAATGAAATAGCAGAGAAATTAATGAAAAAAATTCCGGAACTGAAAGGAATAATTAGAAATATTAATGATGAAGATACCAATGTCCTTATAGGAGATAGCAGCTATACGATAAAAGGACAGGATTTCATCTATGATTATATTGGCAAAAGAAAATATAAGATAACACATGATTCCTTTTTTCAGATAAACACCTTACAAACAGAGAAGTTATATAATGTAGTTAATGAATATGCAGACCTGGGCGGAAATGAAATAATTGTAGATGCGTATTCCGGTATAGGAAGTATAGCAACTTATCTTGAGGAGAAATATGAGACCGTTTATGGAATTGAATCAAATAAAAATGCGGTAGAAGATGGACGATATAATGCTTCTCTCAATAAACTAGAAAACTGTGAATTTATTGAAGGTGATGTAACGGAAGAAATACCAAAACTGATGAGAGAGGACAAAAAACCTGATATTGTTATCTTTGATCCTCCCCGCAGTGGTTTAAATGAAGATATTATAACTAATGTAATAGATAATAAAATCAATAAAGTAATATATGTTTCCTGTAATCCAACTACTTTAGCCAGGGATTTAGAAGAGCTAAAACAATATTATAATATTTCAAAAGTACAGCCGGTTGATATGTTTCCCCAGACCTACCATATAGAAACAGTTGTATTATTAGAAAGGAAAAAATAAATTAATTAAAGATACTATTTCTCTAGTTTGTATTTATTTAAAGTAACTTTAGCTTCTTCTGATAATGGTTTAGATTTATTTTCTTCTTTATCTATATGAACGATTACTGTTTCAGCTGTAGCAGCAACTTTGCCCTTTTGATAAAGACTTTGCACTATTTTTACAGAACTACTGCCGATATCTTTGATAGCCGTGCCAATTTCAACTTTACCAGGCCATTTTAACTCCGCTAAGAGATTTAGATTAAGTTTTGCAATTACAAAAGACCCACCTTCACTATAGAGGGGTTGGTCAGGATTATACAGAAGTTCAGTTCTACCGGTTTCTAGAAAAGTTGCAAAAACGGCATTATTAACATGATCCTGTCGGTCTGTATCACCATATCTTATTTTATCATAGGTAGTAAGGGGATAATCATCTAAAGTAAGTTTTTTTAAATCTATATTTTCCATTATTAAACTCCTTTCGAAAGAGGATTTTTGTATAAATTTTCTTGTCATTTACTTTTGCTTTAAATTTACCATATACTTTATTTATTTGCAAGAGTTTCAAAAACAAGTATCAATATACATATAAAAAAATTGTTCAATTTTTAAGGAGGTAAGATTGATGGATGCATTTTTGCTGGTAATATTTATAATAGTAGGTATAGCTGGATTGATCTTCAAAGTAGAGGCCGGAGCTTTTATTGGTTTGAGTTTAGCGCCCTGGCAGATAATTAAATTAGATTTGGGACAAAAAATAAGTCTATATGCCATTATCCTTTCTACCATAATAGGAAGTATCTACTTTATTTCAATTTCGAGATGGCTATTATTTTTACTCTACTTATTAGTAGAAGCATATAATTATTGGGGCTATCAAAAAAGATACTCCAAATAACTTGACTTCTGATTTCAGTGTGATATAAATTAATAATATAGAGAGTAAGCAAAAAAAAATAAATATTGAATTAAGATATAAATTGTAACTGTAACAAGGAGGTAATCAGATATGCCAACTTATTTATATGAGTGTGAGAACTGCGGCAGATTCGAAGAATTTCAAAAAATTACTGATAATCCTTTACAAAAATGTCCCACATGTGGAGAAGATGTTAAAAAAATAATTGGTTCTCCCGGAATCATATTTAAAGGTTCAGGATTTTATTCTACGGATAATAAAAGTAGCAGCTCTAATGTAAATAATGGTACTTCAGAGACTAAAAACAAAGGTTCTGAAAAAACCGAGAAGACGGGAAAATTAGACGGTAAAGAAAAAGTTTCTTAATATAGTTTGACAAACTATAAAATATTTGTTAATCTTTAAAACGGTTCAGCTGGTATGTGCTTCACATATTCGTCTGGACCTTTTTGTTTGCTCATAAAAAATCAGGGGAGGAAACAATATGTCAAAAATAGAAGTACGGAATTTATATAAAATATTTGGTAACAGACCCCAAAAAGCAATAGAAATGCTTAAAGATGGTGCTACCAAACAGGAAGTTTTAGACAAAAATAACAGCACTGTTGGGGTAAATGATGCAAGCTTTGATGTTAAAGAAGGTGAAATATTTGTAATAATGGGACTATCTGGTAGTGGTAAGTCTACACTGCTTAGATGTGTTAATAGACTGATTGAACCCACCGCCGGTTCAATTAAAGTTGATGGACAAGAAGTGCGGGACTTTGATAAAGAAGAACTAAGGCAATTTAGAGAAGAAGAATTTGGAATGGTCTTTCAGAACTTTGCACTCTTACCGCATAGAACTGTTCTAGAGAATGCAATGTTTGGACTTGAAATTCAAAATGTTGAAAAAGAAGAAAGAATAAGAAGAACAAAAGAAGCACTGGAAATGGTAGGCCTTGACGGCTGGGAAGATCAATATCCAGAACAGCTCAGTGGTGGAATGCAGCAGAGAGTTGGTTTAGCACGTGCGTTAGCTGTTGATCCTGAGATCTTTTTGATGGATGAACCATTTAGTGCGCTTGATCCCCTGATTAAAAAAGAAATGCAGAATAAGTTATTGGATTTATATGAAGAAATGGAAAGAACAATTCTCTTCATTACTCATGATTTAGATGAAGCATTAAAACTCGGGGATCGCATAGCTATTATGAAAGAAGGAAAAATCATCCAAATTGGAGACCATGAAGAAATCTTGACCAATGCTGCCAATGAATATGTAGAGGACTTTGTTGAAGATGTTAATCGTTCAAGAGTATTGACTGCAAGGGATATTATGACTAAACCGCGTGAATTATTATATCCACAGGATGGACCACGAACAGCCCTACACAAGATGAAAAATAATGAAATAGGCAGTATCTTTGTAGTTGACAGAGATAAAAAGTATAAAGGTATCGTTTATATGGAAGATGTTGTTGATTTGATTAATAATAATGATAGAGACTTTGAAGATCTTATCAAAGACACAACAAAAGCTGACCCAGAAGAGAACTTAAGGGAACTATTTGGAGATATTGCAGATCTTAATGTTCCACTACCTGTTTTAGATGACGATGGAAAACTATCAGGTATAATTGTAAAAACTAACGTTTTAGCTAATTTAGCTTCAGAAGGACAATATGACGAAGATTAAAAAAATAAGGATTAAGAATTAAAAAAGCACGTAAAAAATTACTCTAGGAGGGTTTTTTACAAAATGAAAAAACTATTATCAATTCTATTAGTACTAGTCTTTACCTTTTCTCTGGTAACTGTTGGAGCAGGCAATGTACAAGCAGCTGATGATTCAATTGACTTTGGCTATGTTCAGTGGCCGGGAGTTACAGTAAAAACCCATGTAGCAAAAAGAGTTTTAGAATATCTTGGTTATAAAACAAGTATGACAAGTGGATCACAGGCAATAGTATTTAAAGGTATGGATACCGGTGATCTGGATGTCTTCTTAGGAAACTGGATGCCTACCATGAAGATTCACTTTGATAAATATAGCGAAAAAGGCACTGTTAAAAATGTAAGAGTAAATCTCCATGATGTAGTATACAAAACTGCAGTACCTGAATATGTATATGAAGCAGGAGTTAAATCATTTGAAGACCTAAACGAACATGCTGATAAGTTTAATAAAACAGTATATGGTATTGAACCTGGTAATGAGGGTAATCTCATAATCAAGAAAGCAATTGAAAATAACACTTATAACCTAGGTGAATGGAACCTTAAAGCTAGTAGTACAGCTGGTATGCTTTCTGCTGTAAAAAGAGCTGTAAATAAGGAAGAATGGATTGCATTTAATGGCTGGAAACCTCACTATATGAATGTAATGTTTGACATTAGATATTTAGATGATCCTGAAGGTATTTGGGGCAGTGGTGAACGTGTCCTAACAGTTGTAAGAACTGGCTTTGAAGAAGAAAATTCAAATGTATATAAATTCTTAGAACAGTTTAAAGTAACTGCTCCTATGCAAAATAAATGGATAGATATGTATAAGAGACAAGAAATGGATCCACAAGAAGTTGCAGAAAAGTGGATAGCTGATAACCATGATGTTGTAAATCAATGGGTATATGGAGTACAATCCACTGAAGGAGAAATGGCAAGAAAAGTTATTGCTTCTAAAGTAAGCAAATAACTATTAGTTGAAAATAGTATTTAATAGATAGATTGTTTGTCTTTTAAACTGGCGGCATTCTTCATTGAATGCCGCTAGTAAAATATGTTGTAAAGGAGGTTGATGACAGTTAATAGTATAATACAGTTATTAACCACTAAAATACCTTTAGGTAGTTGGATAGAAAATGCAGTAAACTTTTTAATAAATAATTTCAGTGGACCTCTAGATGGTTTTGCTAATTTGATTGAATGGATGGTAAATAATTTTGAAGCTATCTTAAGTTTTGCCCATCCATTAATAGTGATAGCAATATTTGCGGCAATAGCCTGGAAATTAAAAAATTATAAATTATCAATTTTTGTAGCGCTAGGTTTAGGTTTAGTCCTGAACTTACAAATGTGGGGACCGCTGGTAACTACCTTAGCTTCCATTATTACATCAGTGGTTGTAGCTTTAGTAATCGGGATTCCAATTGGTATCTTGAAAGCTCATATTAAAACAATTGACTATATTACAAGACCAATACTGGACTTTATGCAGACTATACCTCCATTTGTATACCTAATTCCTGCTTTAATGTTCTTTGGATTAGGTACTGTTTCTGGTGTAATTGCGACTGTTGTATTTGCAATAGCACCACCGATAAGATTAACTTATCTTGGTATCCAACAGGTTGATGAAGAGTTAATAGAAGCAGGTAATGCTTTTGGTGCTAACTGGTGGGAAATATTGACCAAAATTGAACTACCAGGAGCTATGCCTTCCATTATGATGGGTGTAAACCAGTGTATAATGCTTTCACTCTCAATGGTTGTAATCGCAGCCATGATCGGTGCAGGTGGACTTGGCAAACCCGTCTTGAGATCACTGTCTGTTGTAGATATCGGATTAGGATTTGAAGCAGGTTTAGGTGTAGTTATTATAGCAATGGTATTAGATAGAATGTTCGGAAGAGATTAAATAAAAATATAAATAAAATATACTAATAAAATCTGTCCTTAGTAAGGGCAGATTTTTTTGTATATCTCCCTACTTTTAGACCGATCAAAACAAGAGATAAATATTATAGTAAATTAATTGAATATAAAATTTAGCTATGCTATTATTAATTAAAATAAAGGAAACTAGGTGAAATAATGGATGAAAATATAGTAGCGGTAAGTAAGTGTGCAGATTATAAGGAACCTAATCTAAATAGAGCCTTAGATCTTATTTTTGATCAACTGGGTAGTATAGAAAAGTTTGTTAAACAAGGAGATACAGTAGTAATTAAACCTAATATGCTGCTGGGGAAAAAACCGGAGCAAGTTGTAACAACCCACCCTAAATTAATCAAACAGATCATAAAGAGACTACAAAAGATAGATTGTAAAATAATAATCGGAGACAGCCCCGGTGGTCCTTTTAATGAAGTTAGGTTAAAAAACATCTATAAAAAGGTCGGTTTTTATGAGTTGGGAGAACTAGAAAATGTTGAATTAAATTATAATACGGATTCAACAAAAGTATCCTTTGAAGATGGGCTTTTAGTTAAATCATTTGAAATAGCTGATTTTATTAAAGAGGCCGATGTCATCATTAATATGTCAAAATTAAAAACACATTCTTTTATGAAGTATACCGGTTCTGTAAAAAATCTTTTTGGAACTATTCCCGGTATGATTAAAGCTGAATACCATCTTAGGATGCCGGAAGCAAATAACTTCGCTTTAATGCTGGTCGATTTGGCCAGATTAATAAAACCACAGCTCAATATTATGGATGCAGTATATGGAATGGAAGGGGCCGGGCCCTCAGCGGGAGAGAAGAGGAATTTTGGTTATCTGATGGCAAGTACTTCTCCTTTTTCACTTGATTTAGCTGGTACACATCTTTTTAATATGAAACAAAAAGAAGTACCAACCATAAATCAGGCTATTCAAAAAGGTATTACGGGTACTTTCGATGAAATTAAGATAGTAGGTGATAACTTAATACCAGCTAAAAATACAAAAGTACCTAAAGTTAATAAATCAGATACTAGAAATGTCAGTGATCTTCCCCATTTTTTAGCAAAGATAATTAATAAGTTATTGAAACCACGTCCTGTCTTTAATACTGATAAATGTGTAAAGTGTGGAGATTGTGCTGCTAATTGTCCCGCTGATGCTATTGAATTAGACGATTATCCCGAAGTTGATCTTGAAGCCTGTATTAGATGTTTTTGCTGTCAGGAGTTATGTTCTTATGAAGCGGTTGATATTAAAAAGCCTTTATTAGGGAAAATATTTTTTAATTAAGATAAAATTAGATGGTGAATATAATGAATAAAAAAGGCAGAAATATTTTTGATACCATAAAAAACTACAAACAAAATTACTTTAAATCCGACTTATATTCGGGTTTATCAGTTGCCACTCTCTGCATACCTCAAAATATGGCCTATGCCCTAATTGCAGGACTAAACCCTATTTATGGTCTATATACTTCGATCGTTTCTCAAATAATTTCGACAATAACTGGTAAATCTAGTTATATAATAGTCGGTCCAACTAATTTAATGGCCATGGCTATAGCGAGTAACTTAAATTATGTGGCAGAAAATAATTATCTGGAAATGGTCGTGTTATTAACATTTCTAGTCGGACTTTTTCAGATCATGGCAGGTATATTTAGGTTGGGTAAATTAGTTCGATATGTTTCTCATCCGGTAATAATCGGTTTAACTTCAGGGGCAGCTATTATTATTGGGGTTGGACAGTTAAAAAATTTAATTGGTATTGATTTTGGTCGCACTTATAATGTATTTATTGAATTTTACAAATTAATCATAAATTTGAGTACGACAAATATTATTTCATTATTATTAGGTGGTTCAACTATAATAATAATTTTACTATTAAAAAAGAGCCGGTTTAAAGTACCTTCTTATTTATTAGGAGTATTTTTAATTACCTTAATAACCATGGTATTCGGATTGGATCCCTTTGTGGATACAGTTGGTAAATTAAATGTAGATAGCTTTAGTATTGGGATTCCGAACTTAAAGTTAAATGATGTTTTAAACACATCTTCAAAGGCTTTAGCTGTAGCTATTGTAGGTTTAATTCAAACCCTGGCCGTCGTTAAATCAATTTCAGTGAGAGAAAATGAGGATTTAGATATCAATAAAGAATTTATTAGTCAAGGTATGATGAACTTTGGTTTATCTTTCTTTAATGGTTTTGCTAGTTCGGCCTCTTTTACTAACACTTTTGCTAATGCTCAAAGTGGGGCTAAGACCAGAATTTCAGAACTGATTTCTGCTTTAGCTATAATAATATTTATATTATTTTTTGGATTTTTCATTAGATATATTCCGATTGCCTCCCTGGCAGGGTTGGTTCTAATTGTCGCCTATAATATGATAGAAATAGAGGAATTAAAGGAATTAATTAAGGCTACAAAAGCTGATACTTTGATTTTTGTAATAACCTTTTTAGCAACTATTAGTCTTCGCAGAATTGAATATGCTATTTATCTTGGGGTATTATTATCTATAATTTCAGTGATAAAGACAAGTTCTGAAGCTAAAGTTGGACACCTCAAATATGATGAAGATTCTCATGGTAAAATAGTACAAACTGTACCAGAAGAGATCGCCGATGATGAGTATATCATATTGAACTTAGTGGGAGATTTTACTTTCAGTGCAGCCGATAGTTTCAAATATGAACTAGAACATGTATCTAATGCAGGCTGTGGTTATATAATTAGGATCAGAAATATTGACAATATAGATATAACATCGATTAATGAACTAAAGAAATTCATTAATGAAGTCCACCATGAAGATAGAGAAGTATTGATTTCGGGTGTTAACCAGAAAAAATATGAAATCCTTAAAAACTTAGGTATAATAGATATGGTGGGAGAAGATAATGTCTTCTTTGAAAATGATATGATTTTGTCTTCCACGGTAGATGCCGTTGAGTATGTGGAGAATGATGAAAATGGTGATGATGATAAATCGTAATAAAAAATTTTTAATTTTTAGTTTCAATGAGTAAAATTCATGAAAAACAATGGTGAATTATTATGAAAAAGTCAGGTAGAAATATTTTAAAAACTTTAAAACATTATGATAAAAAGAACCTGAAATTAGATTTATCTTCAGGATTATCAGTGGCTGCCTTATCAATTCCACAAAATATGGCCTATGCTTTAGTAGCCGGTATAAATCCTATTTTTGGACTTTACACTTCTATTATTTCCAAGATCATCTCCACTTTTACCAGTAGATCTAACTATATAATAGTAGGGCCTACCAACTTGATGGCCATGGCGATAGCTAGTAACTTGACTAATGTGCAGGAAGGTAGTTACATTGAATATGTTATCTTATTAACCTTTTTAGTAGGTATTTTTCAGATAATAGCTGGTATATTAAAACTTGGTAGATTAGTCAGATATGTTTCTCACCCCGTCATTGTGGGTTTAACAACAGGAGCAGCCCTGCTCATCGGGGTAAGTCAGCTAGAAAATTTAACGGGTATTAATGTTGGTAGAAGTTATAATATATTTTTCGAATTATTTTATTTGTTCAAAAAAATTACCTCAATTAATTTCATCACTTTATTATTTGGTATCATAACGATCATAGTAATAATAGGTATTAAGAAAAGTCAATTTAAAATTCCTGCCTATTTATTTGGTGTTATTATAGTGACTTTGATTAGTATGGTTTCGGGTTTAAGTGATACCATGAGTACGGTAGGAAGAATAAATATAAGTAGTTTTAGTATTCATTTACCAAATTTAAACCCTGGATTAATATTAAATCTATCTACAAAAGCTTTAGCAGTTGCTATAGTAGGATTGATTCAAACTTTGGCGGTAGTAAAATCGATATCTACGAGGGCCAATGAAGATTTAAATATTAATAAAGAATTTGTGAGTCAAGGTCTTATGAACTTTGGATTATCTTTTTTTAATGGTTTTGCTAGTTCTGCTTCTTTTACAAATACTTTTACAAATTACCAGAGCGGAGCAAAGACCCGCATATCAGAATTGATATCTGCTTTATCAATCCTAATTTTTATCCTATTTTTCAATTTCTTTATTAAATTTATACCTATTTCTTCCCTGGCCGGCTTAATCTTAATAGTTGCTTATAATATGGTAAATATAGAGGGAATAAAAGAACTTATTCGTGCAACTAAGGCTGATACTTTAATTTTTATATTAACATTTTTAGCTACTATTATTTCGCCCCGGATAGAATATGCTGTATATTTAGGTGTATTGTTTTCTGTAATTTCTGTGATGAAGGATATCTCAAAAGCCAGTGTGGGTCATTTAAAATATGACGAAAACTCCCATGCGAAAATAGTCCAAACAGTACCCGAAGAGGTAGAAGATGATGAATATATAATTTTAGATCTAATTGGGGATTTTTCTTTTAGTGCAGCCGATAGTTTTAAATATGAATTAGAACATGTATCTGATGCCGGCTGCGGCTATATAATAAGGATCAGGAATATCGATAATATTGACATCACCTCTATTAATGAACTTAAGAAGTTTATTAATGAGGTACAGCATCAAGATAGGGAGGTATTGATTTCAGGGGTTAATCAGAACAAATATGAAATACTCAAAAATTTAGGAATTATAGATATGGTAGGCGAGGATAATATCTTTTTTGAAAGTGATATGGTACTTTCGTCTACTGTTGATGCAGTAGAACAGGCAGAAAACAACAATAATAATCACAAAAATGATAAAAACAAGAATAAAGAAAAGATAGATGAAAAAGAAGAAAAAAAAGAGGAAGATAACTAAATTTACAAAAATATCTACTTTATGATATTATGTAGATAAGTAAAATGAAAGCATAAAAGGAGGAATAAGGATGTCTGTATATGATCTTGCTAATAGATTAGCTAAGCAAATTAAAAATTCTGATGAATATGAAGATTATCTTGAAAAGAAGAAAAAAGTAATGCAAAATGAAAAAACAAAAGAAATGTTAATAGACTTTCAACAAGAACAGATGAAATTACAGGCAAAACAACTTTCTGGGGAAGATTTAACGGAAGAAGAACAAGAAAAATTGGAAAATTTAAGAGACCTAGTCGATATTAACAATGATATTAAAAAATATTTACAGGCCGAATATAGGGTAAATATTTTATTAAATGATATTCAAAATATAATTTTTGGCGATCTTGAACTTGGCATTAAAGAAGAGGATCAAAATAATAAATCAGAAGAATAAAAATAAAGCACCCTGTTTTAGGGTGCTTATTGTTTGATTACACAGATACTACTTCTTTTACTTCTGGTATTTTCTTTTTCAAAGTTCTTTCTATACCATTTTTTAAAGTCAAAGTAGACATTGGGCAGCCGTGACAAGCGCCTACAAGCCTAACTTTAACTATACCCTCGTCAGTCACTTCTATAAGTTCTACATCGCCACCATCGGCTTGAAGGCCTGGTCTGATTTGATCTAGAACGTCTTGAACTTCTTCTTTATTCACAGATTACACCTCCATATAATAATCTATTTGTATTATAACATATTATAGAAATTATACAATAATAATTATAAAATTAATCAACTTTATTTAGATTGGAGAGAGATCAAAATGGTTGAAAAATTTGTTCATTTACATACCCATACCGAATACAGCCTACTTGATGGGGCCCTAAGAGTTGATAATTTAATTGCCCAGGCTAAAAAGTTCGATATGCCGGCCGTGGCAATTACTGACCATGGGGTCTTGTATGGTATGTATGAATTTTACAAAAAAGCAAAAAAGAATAATATAAAACCGATTATCGGATGTGAAGTTTATGTATCTCCCACCGATAGATTTGATAAATCCAGCCGGCAAAGATACCATCTTGTTCTACTTGCGGAAAATAATCAAGGTTATAAAAATTTAATGAAAATAGTATCTTCCTCATGGCTGGAAGGCTTTTATTACAAACCGAGAGTGGATAAAGACCTATTATATAAACATAGAGAAGGTATTATCGCCTTATCAGCCTGTCTACAGGGAGAACTTTCCCAAAAGATATTAAATAATAAGAATAAAGCCGAGATAAAAGAATCTATTAAAGATTACCAACAGATTTTTGGGTCAGACAGCTATTTCCTAGAGCTGCAGGACCATAGTCTGTCTGAAGAAAAGAAAGTTAATGCCACCTTGATTGAAATTGCTAATGAAGAGGATATTCCCTTAGTGGTAAGTAATGATGTCCACTATCAAAATAAAGAGGATGCAGATGTTCATGATGTTTTATTAGCCTTACAAACTGGGACAACTGTCAATGATGAAGATAGAATGACTTTTCCCAATGATAGCTTCTATTTTAAAAATTCCTTAGAAATGTTTAAGTTATTCCCAGATATTAAAGAAGCCTATAAAAACACCCTTAAGATTAGTGAGCGGGTTAATATTAATATTGAAAATGATAAATTTTATCTGCCCAATTATCCCGACACTGCCAAAAATGAGTCAGCCTACTTACGAGAATTATGTGAAAAAGGTTTAGAAGAAAAAGGTCTTGCCGATAATAAAGAAGCAGTTGAGAGAATGAAATATGAAATTAAGGTAATTGAGGATATGGGGTATGTATCATATTTTTTAATCGTCTGGGATTTTATTAAATATGCAAATGATAATGATATTAGAGTTGGTCCCGGCCGCGGTTCGGCCGCCGGTTCTTTAGTTTCATATCTATTAGATATTACCCGGATTAACCCCTTAAAATATGGACTAATATTTGAGAGATTTTTAAACCCTGAACGGGTAACAATGCCTGATATAGATATTGATTTTGATGAGAGACGCGATGAAATAATAGAATATGTAAAAGAAAGATACGGCAAGGAAAGGGTGGCCCAGATCGGCACCTTTGGAACCATGGCAGCCCGGGGTGCGGTAAGAGATGTGGGTAGGGCATTGGATATCGCCTATGGTAAGGTGGATAAAGTAGCTAAGATGATCCCTTCCCAACACGGTGTTAATCTTGAATATGCTCTAAATAATAATCAAAAATTAAGAGAAAGATATGAAAATGATAAGGAAGTTAAAAAGCTTATAGATTATTCCCGTGAAATCGAAGGCTTACCCAGGCATATTTCTACTCATGCCGCCGGAGTAATAATTGGACCAGAAGATTTAAAAAATATAATACCGCTTCAGCTTCAGGATGATAATATAATAACCCAACTGCCCATGGATGATCTAGAGGATATGGGGCTTTTAAAGATGGACTTTTTGGGTCTTAGAAACTTAACCATTATTAATAAATCGCTTGATTTAATCAAAAAAAATAGAAATCAATCCTTAGATATTGAGAATATCCCTCGTGATGACAGTGAAGTATATGAAATGTTACAAGAGGGTCAAACCCTCGGGGTATTCCAGATGGAATCAAGATTATTTCAGGATTTAAATCAGAAATTAAAACCGGATCGATTTGAAGATATTATTGCCCTATTGGCTTTAGGCCGTCCCGGTCCGCTCGGTAGTGATATAGTTGATGATTATATAAAATGTCGTCATGGTGAAAAAGAACCGGAATACTTGCATTCCAAATTAAAGCCGATTTTAGAAGAAACCTACGGCATGATTCTCTATCAGGAACAGGTCATGGAAATTGCCAGTAAACTAGCAGGTTATTCGATGGGAGAAGCGGACCTTTTAAGAAGGGGCATGGGTAAAAAGAAAGAAGAATTAATTAAAGCGGAAAGAGAAAGATTTACTAAAGGTGCGATAGAGAACGGCATAAAAGAAGAGATCGCCAGTGAAATATTTGACCAGATGGAATACTTTGCCGGCTACGGCTTTAATAAATCACACAGTGCCGCCTATGCTTTACTTGCCTATCAGACTGCTTATTTGAAGGCGAAATTTCCACCGGAATTTATGTCAGCCTTGTTATCAACTGTGATGAATAATCTGGATAAGGTTTCTTTATACATTAATGAGGCAAAGGAGATGGGTCTCAAGGTATTACCACCTGATATAAATGAAAGTTTCTTTGATTTTGTTCCCAATAAAAAAGGCAATATTAGATTTGGTTTAAAAGCGATTAAAAATGTTGGTACCAATTCGATCGAAACGATAGTAAACTCGCGAAAAGAAGAAGGGTATAAGACTTTTGAAGATTTTCTTGAAAAAATAGATATTAAAAAAATCAATGTAAAAACACTGGAAGCTTTAATTAAATCGGGCTGTTTTGACAATCTGGGTGTAAAAAGGTCCCAATTGTTAGTCAAATATGAAGAAGTATATGAGAAGATATCGAACAGCAAGAAAAAAGTTAATTCGAATCAAACCTCCTTCTTTGATATGGTAGAGAAGGAAGAAGATTTTTATGATAGTAAGATTGAATATCCTGAAATTGATGAAGTGGATCTTGATATTAAATTAGAACAGGAAAAAGAATTCTTGGGTATCTATGTTTCCGGACACCCCTTAGATGACTATGAAGAAAAAATAATGATGTTGACCAATGCCAGCTGTAATATTGATGAAACGAGCAGTAAAAATAGTCTTTGCTTCGCGGGCCGAATATTAGAAGTCCACCAGCATTATACAAAAAATAATAATCTGATGGCCTTTGTCACCGTGGAAGATTGGGATACTTCGATAGATGTGGTCGTATTTCCTGATACCTATGATAATTATAAAAATGCTTTACAACAGGGTAAGGTCATAATGATCGCTGGCAATAGGTCTGATAGTGATAGCTTTATAGCCAATAAGATAATAGATTTAAATCTGAATATGCTGGAGATTAATTTGATCAACCTTGAAATTGATCAATTAAATGAATTAAGGAGATTTATTAATTCAAATAAAGGCCAAAACCCGGTTATCTTTAATAATAGTACTAAGAAAGTGATAACCGATAAAGAGTACTGGATTGATTTAAGTGATGCTACAATTAAACAATTAGATGATATAATTTCAGGCCAGAATTATAAGATTTATTAAAAATATAGTAGAATAGTATTTGAAATAATAATTTAGATATGATGAAGTAATAATTTGGAGGCAATAAGATGAACAGATTTTGGGAACTATTTATAAAAGGAATGCCAATTGGGATGTCTAATACATTACCAGGTATTAGCGGTGGTACTATTGCCCTGGTGCTAAAAATATATGATGAATTAGTACATAGTATAAAAAAAATAAAAATTAAATTTTTAATTCCCGTTATTTTAGGAGCTGTGGCTGGTGTATTTATCGGTTCCAGTATAATAATAACCTTATTTAACAATTATCCGATATTTGTTACTGCCTTTTTATTAGGTCTGATTTTAGCATCTTCTAAAGTAACTTTTCAAGAAATTGATACTTTTAATATTCTAAAAGTAATGTTTGGAATTGCTGGATTTATTATAGCATTTATGTATTCAGCTGAAGCAAGTAATACGGTAAATATTAACAATATCTCCCTTATTAAGTACTTTGCCGGGGGTGCCTTAGGCAGTGTGGCTATGATTTTACCCGGGATAAGTGGAGGGACGATCCTGGTTATGATGGGACTATACCATAGTGTACTGGCTGCCATTAGTGGTCTTAACCTTGTTATCATAACAGTATTTGGGCTGGGTATCTTATCAGGTCTCTTAATTTTCTCCTGGCTTTTATCCTATTTATTAGATAATTATCGCTCATCTTTAATGGCACTTTTAACCGGCCTTATATTAGGTTCGACCAGAAGTGTTATTCCCGCTCAATTTAATATTATTGCAGTTTTAGGTTTAATATTAGGTATACTGGTTATCTATTATCTTCTAATGATAGAATAAGAAGTTAAATTCCTGTAAACATTTATTTAGACTAGTTAATTTTAATCATTGTCAAGCCTGTTATAACAGTATACAATAAAAAAATAAACATATGTTTACCACCTACATGTAATTTCTTGACATTGTCATAAAAAGATTATATTCTGGTAATATGTATTTATAGAATAATTATAAACTGTAAGGAGGCATTACTGTGAAAAAGATTGGTATTCTGACTAGTGGTGGAGATGCTCCTGGTATGAATCCGGCTATAAGATCAG
>DATGCJ010000045.1:0-4635 GCA_035312025.1 Halanaerobiales bacterium
AAAAATGATCTATTTTAACAATGCAGCGACCACTTATCCCAAACCAGAATCAGTATATCAAGACGTTGACAGCTTTTTTAGAAATGAAGGTGTCAACCCGGGAAGGTCGCAGGGTGTAAAAACAATGAATATAAACCGGAGGATATTTAATACAAGGGAGAAGATTGCCCAATTTTTTGGTATTAAAGATTCCTCACGTTTCATTTTTACATCTGGAGCAACTGAATCCTTGAATCTAGCAATCAAGGGATTTCTAAAAAAAGGAGATCATGTAATTTCTACTAAGTTAGAACATAACTCAGTAATCCGCCCTCTTAACAAGTTACAAAAAGAGGGACGGATTACTGTTACTTTTATTGACTTCAATAAAAAAGGTTTTATTGAAATAGAGAGTCTTAAACAAGCTGTCAAAGATGACACTTCCCTTATTATTCTTTCCCATGCCTCCAATGTTTTAGGTACAGTTAATGATATAGCAGAAATTTCTCACTTTGCAAAAGAAAATAATATAAAGATACTTATAGATGCTGCCCAGACCGCGGGCGTTTTAGATATTAATTTAAATAATTTAGAGATTGATATGATGTCTGTACCCGGCCATAAATCACTTTTTGGCCCACCTGGAATCGGGGGATTATATATTTCTGAGAATATTGAACTAGATACTCTAATGGAAGGTGGTACCGGTAGTAATTCTTTAAATACTTACCAGCCTGAGCTCATGCCCGATAAATTTGAAAGTGGTACACTTAATACTTTAGGTATTATTGGTTTGGGAGCGGGTATTGATTTTATTAATAAAACTGGTCAAGCAGAGATTTATCAACATGAATTAAATCTATTAGATAAATTTATAGAGGGACTTAGGAATATCAAAGGTATACTTATGTATGGAACTACTAATTTAGATAAAAAAGTAGGGGTTGTAAGTATAAATTTAATGGATCTAAGTGCTAATAGATTTGCTCATCTACTGCAAAATGAATATAATATATCTGTAAGGGGTGGACTTCATTGTGCTCCCTTACTTCATAAAGCGATGCAAACCGATCAGAAAGGTATGGTCAGATTTAGTTTTAGTTATTTTAATACTTTACAAGAGACCAATGAGGCTTTAAATGTGATTGAAACTATTGCCAAAAAAGAGGGGTCAAGATGAAAAAAGAACTTTTTAAACAGATACCAGCTGTTAATGATATTTTGGAGAGTAAACAGGGAGAAAGTTTAATAGAAAAGTACAGCCATAATCTAGTTTTAAAGGCAGTTCGGAGTGTTTTAGACGAAAAGAGGAATACTATTGCTAAAACTCCCGAACCAGAACTAGAGAATATGCATTTAAATTTAAAGTTTGCTTCTTTATTTAATGAAATTGAAGATTATATTGAAGATTATCTTGCACCTAATTTAGAAAATGTTATTAATGCTACCGGTACAATTGTTCATACCAACTTAGGCAGATCTTTGTTATCAAAAGAAGCCGTTGATTCCCTGGTCAATGTGGCTGAAAATTATTCTACTTTAGAGATTGACAAGCAATCAGGTGAGAGAGGTTCCCGTTATAATAACGTTAGAGAATTTTTAATTGAGTTAAGTGGAGCTGAAGATGGACTGGTTGTAAATAATAATGCGGCGGCCGTTCTTTTAATCTTAGATACCTTTGCTAAAAATAAAGAAGTGATTTTAGCCCGTGGTGAAATGGTTGAAGTTGGCGGATCTTTTCGGATCCCGGAAGTAATGGAAAAAAGCGGAGCAGAATTAATAGAAGTAGGAGCAACCAATAAAGTATATAAAAAAGATTATGAAGATAAAATAAATGAAGAGACAGGTATGTTACTAAAAGTTCATACCAGCAACTATAAAGTGATGGGCTTTACCAAAGAAGTTCAGTTAAAAGAATTAGTTGAATTGGGCAAAGAATATAATTTACCCGTAGTAGAAGATCTAGGTAGTGGTATTTTAAGAGATTTATCAGATTTGGGTTTATTAGATGAACCGACAGTTGCTGATAAAATTGCTCAGGGAGCTGATCTGGTTTCCTTTAGCGGTGATAAGCTCTTAGGAGGCCCTCAGGCTGGTATTATTTTAGGTAAGAAGGACTATATATCAAAACTAAAGAAAAACCCCTTAACAAGGGCTTTAAGGGTCGATAAATTTACTTTAGCATCACTGGAAGCTACCTTGAAAGCCTATATTAAAGAAGAAGATAGAGAAGTACTGCCTACCTTAAAAATGATAAGTGAAGATATTGAAGTTATTAAAAATAAAGCAAAGAGATTAAGAGATAAATTATATAATATCAATGTTGATAGAATTAACACTGATATTAGAAAGGATTCCTCTAAAACAGGTGGAGGGGCTTTTCCAGTGCAGGAGATCCCTACCTATGTGACCAGAGTACAGATAAAAGATATGCAGTTAAATGATTTATCATACAAATTAAGAATGAATAATCCACCTATTTTTACTAGATTAAAAGATGATTATATGTTATTTGATTTAAGAACTATTAAGGATGAAGAAATAGAAGAGATTGTTACAGCTTTTAAGAAAATAATTTAAGCCGGGAGGAGCTTGTTATGTCCCAAAAAAACTTCATAATCGGTACAGCCGGACATATTGACCACGGGAAAACAACTTTAATAAAAGCATTAAGCGGGACAGATACAGATAGACTATCAGAAGAAAAAGAAAGAGGCATCTCTATTGATTTAGGATTTACTGATCTAAAATTAAATGATCAATATACCTTGGGGATAGTAGATGTACCCGGTCATGAAAAATTTATTAAGAACATGTTAGCTGGAGCAGGTGGTGTAGATATAGCCTTATTGGTAATTGCAGCTGATGAAGGTGTTATGCCCCAGACCCGTGAACATTTAGATATTTTAAGCTTATTAAACGTACAAAAAGGTTTAATAGCGGTTACAAAGATAGATATGGTAGAAGATGAATGGGTCGAACTCATGGTAGAAGAGATAAGAGAAAAGTTATCAGATACTTTTTTAAGTGATTCTCCCATTATTCCGGTTTCAGCTACCGAGGGAATCGGCTTAGAGAAGTTAAAAAATCAATTAATTAAAACTATTGAAAGTATGGAAACAAAAGAAATTACTGGTAATGTATATTATCCCATCGACAGAGTATTTACTATTAAAGGACACGGGACAATTACAACCGGGACCTTAGTAAGCGGTAAAATTAATGTAGATGATAATCTATTAATCTATCCTTCCCATAAAGAAGTTAGAGTAAGAAGTATCGAAGTACACGGCAAAGATTCAGAAGCTGCTTACCCCGGACAGAGGGTAGGTATTAATCTTAGTGGGATAGATAAAGATGAAATCGAGCGGGGCGATGTTTTAGCAACCCCTGACAGCCTTATTAATACCAAATTTTTAGATGGGCGTTTAACTGTATTAAAGAATGCTCCTTTAGTTGTTGAACATGGTGATAGAATAAGATTTCATATTGGAGCTAAAGAGGTTATTGGCCGCCTCTATCTTTTAGATAAAAAGGAACTTTTACCGGGTGAAAGAGGCTTAGTTCAATACAGATTGGAAGAAGAGGTTGTGGCCCGTTATAATGAAAATTATGTTATTAGAAGATATTCTCCGATGACCACTATTGGAGGAGGCAATATAATTGATACCCATCCTCATTTAAGAAAAAGATTTAAAGAAGATGTGATCGAGGAGTTGAACAAAAAAGAAGAACTTGCCGACAAAGAAAGAGTAGAATATATATGCAAATTGGCCCAAGCTGAAACTGTAACTTATGATTATTTAATCAAAAAGACCAGTATTAGAAAAGATAAAATCAAGGAAATATTACAAGAACTAAATGAAGAAGATAAGGTTAAATACTTTCAAAGAGGTAATGAAAAGACCTGGATTCATGTTGATAATTATCAAGAACTAGCCGCTGAATTATTAGAGATTTTAGAGAAGTTCCATGGTAAAAATAGATTAAAAGCAGGTTTATCAAAAGAGGAGCTAAGAACAAGATTATCTTCAGAACTTGATAATAAAGAATATAATCAATTTTTAAATGGGCTAGAAAAAAGGGAAAAGATTGAAGTTAAAGGTTCCTATGTTAAGAAATTTGCTTATCAAGTAAACTTAAATGAAAAAGAAAAAAAATTAAGAGATGAAATATTAAAGGAATTTAAGGAAAATAAATTTATGCCTCCCAATGTTGAGGATATTATAGAGCCCAATTCAAAAAAAGAAGAAGTATTTGAATACCTGATTGATAATGGCAAAATAGTTCATCTTAGAGAAGACTTATTTTTCTTATCGTCTGCTGTGAAAGAAGCAAAAGAGTTATTGATTAATCATTTAGAAGAAAAAGATACTATTACATTGGCTGAATTTAGAGATAAATTAGACAGCAGTCGTAAATATACATTAGCATTATTAGAATATTTTGATCAACAAAATATCACTAAAAGAGTTGGGGAAGAAAGAACTTTGACAAAGTGATTTACAAAGTACAAACTTTATAGTATAATAGTTTTTGGACAAAAAAATAGGGGAGCGGCTGTGTCCATGGTGGACACCCCGGACTTCAAATCCGGTGGGAGGTCGGCAGACCGGCCTTTGGTGGGTTCGATTCCCACACGTTCCCGCCATTGAT
>DATGCJ010000046.1:0-3071 GCA_035312025.1 Halanaerobiales bacterium
TTCATCATCTAATAGATACTGTAAAACATTCGATTTGGGTAAGTTGATCTCTTGTTCAGTTTCTTTTAATAAATCATATTCTTTACCTTCTTTAAAATCTTTCCATAAGACTACCTTTCTATCAGCAATCTCTTTTATTCCTTTTTCTCTAAAATGTTTAAGAGTACCATTTATTTGTTCCTGGCCTTCTTTTCCTTCTCTTCGGATAGCTACCAGATCCTCTTTATAATAGCCATATTGCTTATAAACTTCCTGTAATCTTTGATAAAGGGTTTTACCTTGCTTTTTATAATATAGCGCTATAAGGGCTGTTAGGCCGCAAGCAACAACTGCGTCTTTATCTCTTGCATATTTACCAATTAAATATCCATAACTTTCTTCAAATCCTAAAATGAATTCCTTATTACCCTTTTTTTCAAACTCTGTTATTAGCTCACCTATATATTTAAATCCAGTTAACACATCAAGTACTTCAACTCCATGGTCCTCTGCAATTTTTTTAATCATTTCAGTTGTAACTATTGTTTTAACAATTACCCCATTATCAGGAACTTCAGATTGGTTTAATAAGAAATCAGCCATTAGGATACCAATTTGATTTCCATTAAGTCCAATATAGTTTCCTTTATCGTCTTTAACAATAGCACCCATACGATCTCCATCTGGATCTGTTCCCATAATTAGATCGGTCTCATCATTATTTTCTTCTGCCATCTCTAAAGCCATTTCAAAAGCAGAATATTCTTCCGGATTAGGACTTTCAACAGTAGAAAAGTCAGGATCAAATACCGCCTGTTTTTCAACAATTGAAAGATTTGAAAATCCAAGTTCAGATAATAGTCTTTCTGTTAATTTATATGCACTACCATGTAATGGTGTGTATATTATATTAAGATCTTTACCACTATTTTTTACAAGATCATTTTTTGGTAATGTGTCAATCATAGTATCAATATACTTACTATCAATATCTTCTCCAATATATTCTAAAAGATTTTTTTCTTTTGCTTTTTGTTTATTAATTGTTTTTACCATTGAAAAGTTATCTATTTCATTAATTTCTGCAATTACTTTACGTGCTAGATCAGGTACAAGCTGACATCCAGTACAGTCATATACCTTATATCCATTATATTCAGGCGGATTATGGCTAGCAGTGATAACTATTCCACCACAGGCATTTAATTCTCTAACAGCAAATGATAGTTCCGGTGTAGGTCTTAGACTATCAAATAGATATGTTTTTATATTATTTGCAGCAAGTACTAATGCAGCTTCAAGGGCAAACTCAGGCGATTTATGTCTTGAGTCATAAGCTATTACAACTCCAGACTCTTTTCCTTCTTGTTCATAGTAGTTTATTATATAATTTGCAAAACCTTGAGTTGCTCTTCTGATTGTATATTTGTTAATTCGATTGGTTCCTGCTCCAATCTTACTTCTCATTCCACCGGTACCAAACTCTAGATCTTTATAGAAACGGTCTTCTATTTCTTTTTCATCATCTTTTATATTTTCTAATTCCTGTTGTGTTTCTTCATCAAAGTAATCGTCTTTTAACCACTTTTTATATCTCTGCATAAAATCCATTCTATAATACACCTCTTTGATTGTATAATATATACTCTCTTAATCTATAATAATTCAATTTAGAAAGTTAAAATCCTCTTTTTAAAGTGTTAAAGAGTTCCCAACTAATATTGGGAACTCTTTATGTTATGACAATCTAATCAGCCTTAAACTTGTTAACATTTGGGAGAGTTAGAAGTTTTGGCTGATTAAATCCCAGTATAATATTTATTCAAAAAATTACTCATTTTATAATTCACGGTAAAAATGTAAATTCCTGCTACATTTAAATATTATTAATTACCTTTTTAAATATATCTATTTAAAATCTCTTAAACTTTCTATGATATAATCAATATCCTCATCAGATAATGCAGGATGAACAGGAAGTGATACTACTTGATCACAAAGTTTTTCACTAACCGGACAACTTATATCCTTATAACCTAAATCTTTATATAACTTTTGTTCATATGCTGGCATTGGATAATGAATACCATATCCGATTTCTTTTTCCTGTAAGTACTTTAAGAACTCTTCACGGTCATCAACCTTAACTGTATACTGATGGAAAACATGTTCTCTATCAGCTGGAATAACAGGAGTTTGAAGCCATGTTAAGTCACTTAAACCCTCAGTTAAACGCCTTGCATTTTCTTGTCTTTGTTTGTTAAACTGATCTAATTTTTTAAACTGAACTAATCCAATTGCTGCTGATATATTTGTCATTCTAAAATTATAACCTAAAATATCATGATGATACTTTTTAGGAGAACCATGATTTAAAATAAGTCTGGCTCTTTCCATAACATCCTCATCATCAGTTAATACAATACCACCTTCACTTGTGGTCATGTTTTTAGTAGGATAAAAACTAAAGGCCGATACATCACCAAAGGAACCAACCTTTCTTCCTTTAAATGTTGCACCATGCGCCTGTGCACTATCTTCAATTAAAAGAAGGTTATGTTCATTTACAATTTCCATAATTTCATCCATATCACAAGGAAGTCCATATAGATGAACTATCATCAATGCCTTTGTATCAGGATGTTCTTTTAATAGTTCTCTAATTGAATCTGGATCTATGTTAAAAGTATCTTCTTTTACATCTGCAAATATTGGGTCTGCTTTTGAGTAAAGAATTGAATTACTACTTGCAATAAAGGTAAAAGGCGTTGTTATTACCTTATCTCCTTCTTCAATATCTAATGCTTTAATTGCAACATCTAAAGCAGTTGTTCCACTTGAAGTTGCAATCCCATGTTTTGCATCAGAATAATTAGCAAACTTTTCTTCAAACTCTTTAACATACTCACCCATTATCAACATGCCACTGTCCATTACCTCATTAACTAGTTCTTTTTCCTCATCAGTTATTATTGGATTAGCTATTGGTATCATCTTTAAAAATCTCCTTTCAAAATATCTTAATATACTTTACTTTGAATTAATTTTATTAATTTCAATGCCTCAAGACCATCATGGCCAGTTATTAAAGG
>DATGCJ010000047.1:0-8632 GCA_035312025.1 Halanaerobiales bacterium
AAAATTGACTATTATTGTATATTTTTAAAGGAATAAAAGGTTGATAAAAGAATAAATAATATAAGAAGTTAATTGCTATTAGAGTAATTATGGATTAATATTTCATAAGGGAGTGGTTAGATGAAATCAATGGGTGATATGTTGTTAAGAGAAAACGAGTTTTCGGAAATTGTCATTGGTAATACGGCTTTAGTACGGGCTATGGTTGAAGCGGGAACAAGAGTAGTAACTTCATATCCCGGTTCCCCGATGCCTGAAACGGCCGAGGCAATTAGGAGTATCCCGAAAGAAAAGAGGCCCTTTTACTTTGAATTTTCCACCAATGAAAAAGTTGCAACGGAAATTGCCTTTGGGGCTTCTGTTAATGGACATTTTTCAACCGTGTTTTTTAAGAGTGTGGGTTTAAATGTGGCGGCTGATAGTTTTGTACAGTTACCTCTCATGAAATTAAAAGGTGGTATGGTCGTAGTAATAGGAGATGACCCCGGTGCTAATTCATCCCAAAATGAACAGGATAATAGGCATTATGCCCATTTATCCTATATGCCGGTATTTGAACCATCTAATCCACAAGAAGTATATGAATTCTATAAAGAAGCAGCTAAAGTATCAAAAGAAAAAGAGATGCCTGTGATCTTGAGATTAAGTACCCATGTCTGTCATGCTAAACAAAAGGTAAACTTTAAAGGATACACTCCCCAACAATTTGATAATAAACCTCAATTTTCAAGTGATGAAGAAAATTATGTACCTATAACTTCCGAAGTTTTTCCAATGAAGAGAAGGGCTTTACAAAGAATTGAGGACTTTCAAAAATTTGCAGATAATTCTAAATTAAATGAAGTTGTTGATAATAAAAATAAAGAAAAAGGAATAATTACGATGGGGGTCCCTTATTTATCCCTAAGAGATGTAATGGAAGATATAGATGATAAGGTTGATGTATTAAAACTAGGTATCATCTATCCCCTGCCCAGACAAGTAATAGCCGGATTTTTAAAAGATCATGAGGAAGTAAAAGTCTTAGAAGAACTTGATAATGTTTTGGAAAAAGAAATTAAGGTAATTGCCTTTGAAGAAGGCATAGAGACCAAGATAATCGGTAAATCAGATATAGAAGATTGGATTAACGAATATACTCCCGATAAAGTGCAGAAAGTAATGAAAAAAACCTGGCCTGAAGTATTCACAAAAAAAGATCTAGTTGAATTTGAAACAAAAGTTGAAAACAGACCGGCTCAACTATGTCCCGGTTGTGGCCATAGATCAGCTTTCTATGCAATCAAAAAGGCATTATCAGAGGAAGACATCACTGTAGCAGATATCGGTTGTCATACACTAGGATTTTTACCGCCCTATGAAATGGGGGAAGTATTACTTTCCATGGGCCATTCAACTTCAACTGGTACCGGACTTTCTCTCTTTAATGAGGAAAGAAAAGTAGTCTCATTTTTAGGGGATTCTACCATGTTCCACGCGGGTTTACCGGGCATTGTTAATGCAGTTTTCAATGATCATAACTTAACTTTAGTGATCATGGAAAATGGTACAACTGCTATGACCGGCCATCAAAACCATGCCGGGACAGGCGCTAACTTCAATGAAGAAACAGAACCAATTGCAATACAAGAGATGTTAGAAGGGTTCGGAGTAGAAAATATATATAGGATAGATACCTATGCCCAATCTAAACTAACTGAGACCATGAAAAAAGCCGTTAATGAAGAAGGATTTAGTGTTGTAATAGCTACCCATCCCTGTATGCTTAAATTCACGCGAGAAGCCCGGAGAGAGGGTTCATATAAGGATAATAAAGCAGCCATTGATCAGGAAGTCTGTAGACAGATCCATGAATGTGTACAGGAATTCGGTTGTCCTTCCTTTAGTATAGATGAAGATGGTAAGGTTGTGGTAAATGAAGATTTATGTATCGGAGACGGATCTTGTTTACAAACCTGCCCCATTGATGCTATTGGCATTAAGACGAACAAGGAGGGGAGTAAATAATGGAAAAAAAAGATAGGTTAAACATTTATATGATCGGTGTCGGGGGACAGGGAATTGGTCTTTTAAGCGAAGTTTTAATCAGAGCGGCTGATTATGCTGATTTAAATGTGAGGGGTGTAGATACCCATGGTTTGGCCCAGAGGGGTGGAACGGTACAATCACATCTACGAGTAGGAGCCGGTATTTATTCACCCTTAATTCAAAAAGGAACAGCTGATATTGTAATAGCCTTAGAAAGAACTGAAGCTTTAAGAGGTATACAAAATTATTTAAAACCGGCCGGGACTCTAATCTATTATAACACCTCCTGGCAGACCTTGGATGTAAGGTTAGAAAACACAGATGAAGTAAAAAAAGAAGATATAACAAGAGCAGCCGATAAATTAGAGGCAGAAGTGATTGAGGTATACAAAGAGGATCTTACTGATGCTCGCATGCAGAATGTAGTACTCTTAGCAGAAGTATTTAGACAGGATTTATTACCAGACATTAAAAAAGAAGATTATATTAAGGCCTTAAAAGATCTCATGCAGGGTGAAAAACTAAAGACAAACCTTAAATTGTTTAACTCCATACTTGCATAAAAAGATTGTTTTAAGCTATTAATACAGTTTATAATTTAGCACAAATTCTTGAAATTATATTTGTTTAAATTTATAATATTAACAACTTCACTAATTAGGAGCCTGCTTTATGGAAAGAAATATTGAACTAAAAGACAAAATAAATAATTTAAATAAAAAAGTTAGGGAATTAAATAAGAGTTTTGAAAGGATTATAAATTTTTCTAATCAGCTTAATGAAATAAGTATAGAAAATGAAAAATTATTCTGGACCAAACTTTTAAATACGGCCATGAATTTAATTAAAAAGGCTGATTACGGTAGTGTCTATAAATATGAAGACGGTAATGTGATATTTTTAGATACAGTTGGACATGACCTTGACTTACTTAGACAGCTGGAAATTGATGAAAGTGTCTTTCAGCTTTCTGATAGGAAAAATCAGGTGACAATTATTAGTGAAGTAATCAACATTACTAAAGAATCAACAGATGAAGATACTTATTCTAAATTGGCCCAGGCTTCTAGACCAATTCAAGATTCAATTACATTTGATTTATACTTTAAAAAAGAAGCAGTTGGCGGTATTACCCTTGATATTGATGAGAATAAATCAGTTAACTTTAATAAAGAAGATAAAAAGATATTAAATTATCTTTTAAATATAACTGAGGCTTTTTATAGAAAAGATGTGGAAAAAAGATTAAAAGAACATCAAGCTTACTTCCAACAGCTTTTTGACGAATCAACTGAAGCAATTGCCCTTTTAGATAATAAAAGTAATATCATTAAAGTCAATAAAAGTTTTGAAGAAGTATTTGGATATCAAGCTGATGAAATTAAAGGTAAAAATATTGATGATTTAATAACGCCTGAAGAAAAATTAGATGAAGGAATAAGATATACTAAAAAAAATATTGCCGGTCAAGAGGTTAAATTAGAAACGATCAGAAAAACCAAAAAGGGTAAAAGAATATTTGTTTCTCTGCACTCTTTCCCTATTAATTTAGAAAAAGGACAGATTGGTATTTATGCAATTTACAATGATATTACAGAAAGAAAAGAAACAGAGAAAAAGTTAAGGCGGCAAAAGGCATATTTTCAACAACTCTTTGATGAATCAACCGAGGCAATTGCTCTATTAAATAACCAGAACCGGGTACTTAAGATAAATAAAAGCTTTAAAAATTTATTTGGTTATTCATTAGAAGAAGCCCAGGGTAAAAACATTGACAGTCTAATAGTACCTGAAAATAAAAAAACTGAAGGTGTCAATTATACTAAAAAAGTCCTAAATAATCAGGATATCGAAACTGAGTCTGTTAGAGAAACAAAAGCAGGCAAAAAAATAAATGTTTCTATACATGCTTTTCCTATAGGTTTAGAAGAAGGTCAAATCGGTTTATATGCTATCTATAATGATATAACTCAACGCAAAAAAGAGGAAGAAGAAATTAAGTACTTATCCTTCCATGATCAGATGACAGGTCTGTATAATAGAAGATTTTTTGAAAGCGAAATGAATCGGCTTGATAATTCTAGGTTATTACCAATCAGTATCATAATGTCTGATATTGATGGATTAAAAAAGATCAACGATCAATTTGGACATGCTAAAGGTGATGAATATATAAAGGTAGTAGCGGAAGAAATTAAAGAGGCAGTTAGAAAAGAAGATATATTGGCCCGGGTCGGCGGTGATGAATTTGCCATACTTTTACCCAAAACTAATGAAAAGGAAGTACGGAAAATAGAACAACGTATTCAATCAAATGTTAGTCAATTAAATGATAAATATGATTACCCGGTCGGGATTTCTACGGGTTATGGTGTAAAAAAAGCTTCTAATACAGATTTAGAAGATGTTTTCAAAAAAGCTGACTACTCCATGTATAAAATGAAAAATAGATGTTAATTTAAAGCCATATTATTTAAAAATAATATGGCTTATTTATTTGAAATGAAAAGTCGGCTGAATCTTCTGATAATCCTACCCCTACCAAAAAATCAAGAGCCGATTCTTTTTGATTTACATAACTTGTCCCCAAATATATAGAAGAGGAATTAAGGCTGGAACCTATTATTTTTTTATCTTTTTGAAAAGTACTAGTGGTAATGGAGTGTTCAATTCTGGTATTTATAGATAAGTTTTGACTTAGAGCGTATGCTAAACCCAATGAATATTGGAAAGTATCCCCTGGGTTAAAGTTGTTTTTTTCTATATTCCAGAAATAATTCGTGCTTCCAAATAGAACCACGGGATCAATTTGTTTTATGTGACTAACTCCTACTTTGATACCATAATAATTGGTCCCAAACCTTAAATCAGTATTGCCCCCATATTCCTTACCTGTGGTGGTTTTGATACCTAGATTAAATTTTGTATTTTCATTTCTTAAATCTGTTTGTAGATTAACCGTAATGTCACCAATACCATGAGATGTTTTAATTTCTTCGGTTGGTTCTCCATTTTCCGTGGTGTCAGCATATTTAATTATATTCTCTCTTTGAACCTGGTACGGGATAACTAATTCCAGACTGGATTTTTCATTTTTATATCTAAGCTTAAGATTTGATGTTAAAATATCTCTTCTAATCTTTCTTACTTCCAGTTTACCGACATTCACCACTTCAACTACACTATATCCACTGACATTTAACCGGTTATTTGAACTGTGAGAATAAGAGGTGCCAATTTCAACTTCAAAAGGATTTTTAGCCTGACTGAGATTTGATTGAAATAGTAATAAAATCAGTAAAAAAATAACTAAAAAAGAGAAAATAATTTTATATTTTTTCATTGCCATTACCTCCAGAATAATATTAATATTCTTGATACAAATTTCTTGTAAAAAAATATCCCCCATCTTCATGGAGGATAATATATAAATCAATTTAATCCTTTATATCTATAAAATTTTTAATGTCTGATAGATCAAGGCTTTCTACTTCTTCAATATTATAAATGTTAATTTTAAGATCGATTATATTATTTATTGTATTGCCATCACCAGAGACATTGGTAATGTTCATAACTCCTGAGGCGTTTTTAAAAGCATTACCTTTATTTCCACTGTATCTGAATTTGAAACCAGAAGAATTTATTTGTTCAATACTAAAATTTTGTCCCATACCCCTTATCCCAGATAGTTCCTTGTCATTTAATTGAGATAAGCTGTCCGGAATATCTGCAGCAGAAATAGGAGTTACTATTACTGAGACCATAAATATTATAAGAAGTAGACTGCTTAACTTTAATTTCCTTTTCATGATCTCCCTCCTATCTTTTTAATTAATAATGTTAATAATTTAAAATTCACTATAGTCGGTTGGCAATATGGTCCAGTTGTTTTTCATTAGATTAAATATTGCATTTTTGGTAGGTAAATCGGGTTTTTCAAATTCACTAAAATTATTATTACCAACTCTATTATTACTTTCAATTGCTAATAAAGTATTATTCCACTGTGATTTAAAACTTTCAATACTAAGAGTTAAATTTCCAAGGGCCGGGTCTGCTATATCAACTGAACTTTCATTAACTGATTTGATTACTACAAAATGAGGGCCTTTGGGTGAGTTTAGTAAAACAATCATTGGTAGATTAAGCTTACGTATCGCATTAACACTACCTTTTAATCCATGAGCTTTATAACCCAAAAACTTAGCTGCCCTCTTTAAGTCCAATAAGGTAAATCCCGAACTGTTTTTTAAGGTGTTCATATTTTTAAGGCTTTTTATAATATTGATTATTTCTTGTTCAGTAGTTTCATCATTATAGTAGTATTGAAAGATGGTTGCTAAGGCAGCTGAGCCACAGCTCACATCATATTTTTGTTTAACAATGTTATCGAACTTTATTTCTGTTTTACTCTTAATACTTCTTGTTATTCTTGAGCCAGAGGAGAATATTTGAAAACTAATATTGCCGGCTTGGACTGATAGACTGGATACTATTAATATAAGCATTAAAAATATGACTGTAGTATAATAATCTTTTTTCATTGTCATTATCCCCTCTCTTTTTGAGATTAGGATAAGGAATAAGCAGGGTATAAAACCCTGCTTATCACTATATTTATTTTATATTACATTTCTGGTTCTGGAATAAATAGGCCTCCGCCAATATTTACTTCAACATTTGATTGAAGGATATTGGCATTACCGGAAGACATATTAACTGTAGTTATACCAGTTGCATTTTGGAAGGCATTACCAGAAATAGTATCAGTTCTGGAGTAATGTCTTTCAAGAAGTAGTACACCTTCAACTTCAACTTCTTGTGCACTTAGTTCAAGTTCATCTGCTGGTTCTAGATCTGCAGCCGCATTAACTTCTACATTACTTTCTAAGATACTGGTATTACCGGCAGCCTGTTGAACTGTTGTAATACCCATAGCGCCTTGGAATGCATTACCGGTGATTACATCACTTCTTTCATAAAATTCTTCTCCTATAAATAGATATTCAGTTTCTGCTTCATCAAAAATAAGATCAAATTCTAATTCTTCTGCGGGCATTTCCTCATTTAATGGACCAACCTGAGCAGCAGCTGGAACAGCTACCAATGCCAAAAGAACCATCAATACTGTACCAATACCTAATAATTTTTTCATTATTAAACCCTCCTAAGTTTTAGTTGATTAAAATATTTTTTTGAATTGAAAACTAAATAATCTCAAAAGGTTGGGATCTAATATTATTGTTTCCTCCTTTGTATTAATTATTTTGTTTTCAATTCAGCTTGCTTACATCATATCAGTCACATATCAGAAATTAATTTAAAAATAATCCCAAAATAATCACAAGACCTTTGTTTTAATATACATAATATGGTAATTAAAAGATAAGATGTATTTATATATAAAAATTTACATAAATAATGGGGTGAACTCTCATAATATAGTCATAGATAAATCATTTAAAAATTTTTAAAGCAACATATGTTTACTAAAAATCTTGATAAAAATACTAAGGTTTGTTAAAATAAATTTAGAGTTAAAAGATTATAATATAAAAATAGTAATGAAAATAAAAAATACTCCATTACTTTATTCTATATATCATGATAATTAATAATTTAACCTCATAATATAAACTGGTGTGATATTATGGAGAACAAAATAGAGATTTATACTTTAGGAGAATTTAAAGTTAAATATAATGATAAAATAATTTCTCCGAAAGAAAAAGTTAATTCAAAACCATGGTTATTTTTCAAATATTTAATAACTGAAAAAGAAAAAAACCTGCATCCGGAAGTTATAAGCAGTGATTTGTGGCCTAAAAAGAAAATAAAAAATCCAAAACATTCAATTACCAATCTTGTTTATAGATTAAGGAAAAAATTTAAATTATCTAATATTAAAGATAGTAATAAATATATTATCAACTCAAATGGGAGTTGTTTTTTTAATACAGAGTCTAATTACTGGCTGGATATTGAAGAGTTTTTAGAACTCAGCCAAAAGGCCAGCCGTATTAAAAGAAATAAACCCACCCAGGCTATACCGTTATTTAAAGAATCACTTAACTTATACAATGGAGATTATTTACCGGAGATACCTTATCAAGAATGGGTAATACCCCATCGTAATAATTATCATTGGTTATTTGTAGAAACAGTTATAGAATATATTAAACTGCTTAAAAAATATGATAGATATCGTGAAATTACAACCATTGCAGAAAAGGCTTTAAACATCGAATCTTATGAAGAAGAGCTCCATATAAATTATCTGGATGCCCTCTTAAAATTAGGAGAAAATGCTCATGCAAGATCTCATTATACTTATGCTAATGAACTTTTTAATGACAATTTAGATATTAGTAATCTACCCAAACTGCAAAGTTTTTTTGAAACAAATAATAATAGTAATAATTTTATTACTGACATTCAAAAAAAATTAAAGGACAGGAATAATATAAAAGGTGCCTTCACCTGCAAAAATGATATATTTAGGATGATTTATGAGCTTGAAGAGAGAAGAACGGAAAGAACTGATAAACCCGTATTTTTAAGTTATCTAAAGTTTGAAAAGGAAGAGATTTTAAAGAAGAAT
>DATGCJ010000048.1:0-15076 GCA_035312025.1 Halanaerobiales bacterium
GAAGATAACTTAGATATAAAATTACATAAGCAAAGAGTATTGTTAACTGCAGCTTTGGATAGATTTGGTATGGCGGAAGCATTTGTTGACAGAAAAGCAGATTTAGTATGTGGTGACTTAATATTTGGACTCGGGCTTCCGATTAGAATAAATTCCCTAAAAGCCTTAAAAATTGTAGCCGCTATAATTGCTCCGATAGTTACTAAACTTCCTTTTGAATTAGTTTATCCAACAGGGAGTAAGCAGGACAAAGAAAAAGAAACAGACGATAAATTCAAAAAGTTTTATGATGAGGCTGATATTATTGCGGGTGATTTTCATTATATAAAATCTCATTTGCCCAATAGGATTGATAATAAAATTATATTAACTAATACTACGACCAGTGATGATATAGCTAATTTACAGGCAAGAGGAGCAAAGGCATTAATTACTACGACACCTAATTTAAATGGGAGAACATTTGGTACAAATGTAATGGAGGCTCTATTAGTAGCGATCATAGAAAAAGATCCTTCCCAAATTTCTACTGATGATTATTTAAATGTTTTAGAAAAATTAGAATTTAAACCAAACTATATTGATTTCGATCAGGGAAAGGATGATATTGATGGATAAATTTGCATTTATTTTACACCCCCTCGGATTTGAAGATTTTTATAGGAAATTTAACTGGATGAAAAAACTGCCTGAAGATATATTAAAAAAAGCAACTAAGTATGCTCCTCCCTTCAAAATTTCTAAAATAACTGGCATAAAATCAAAGACCGGGAAAAAGATAGAAGGTTACTTTTATGCCTGTCCTTTAACCACGGATCAGATTATTAATCTGGATAAGGACTTTGTTATCAACAAAATAATTAAGACAGTAAAAAAAGCAGAAGAAGCTGGTGTGAAATTAATTGGATTGGGTTCTTTTACTTCTGTGGTGGGCGATAAAGGGATAACGATAAATAAAAATTCAAAAGTGCCGGTTACTACCGGAAATAGTTATACGGTGGCTACAGCAATTGAAGGTACTAAATTAGCTGCTGATAAAATGGATTTAGATTTAAAAGAAGAAGTTGTGACCGTAGTAGGTGCAAATGGTTCCATTGGTAAAACAGTTAGTAGATTAATTGCCAAAGAAGTAAACAACTTGCTTTTAGTAAGTAGAGATTTAGATAAATTAGAAAAATTAACAGCTAAAATAAAAAATGAAAATGAAAATATTAATGTAAAATTTTCTAACAAATTAGAAGAAGCCTTACAAAAATCCAGGATATTTATTACGGTTTCGGGGGCTGTTGAAGCCCTAATTAACCCCCAGGATCTACTGAGCGGTTCTGTGGTCTGTGATGTAGCAAGGCCGCGGGATGTTGCCCGCGATGTAGGCAAAAAACGTGATGATGTTTTGGTTATTGAAGGTGGAATAGTTAGTATCCCGGGTAATGTAGATTTCAATTTCAATTTCGGAGTAGAAGGCCAAAATGCCTATGCCTGTATGGCCGAAACGATGCTGCTGACTTTAGAAGAAAAATTTCAAAGTTTTAGTTTAGGACCGGATATTCAAATTGATAAAGTAAGGGAGATACAAGAGTTAGCTAAAAAACACGGATTCAGCCTGGCTGGATTGAGAAGTTATGGAAAACTTTTACAGGAAAAAACAATAAGAGAAATAAAATCAAATAGCAAGCAAAAGAGTACCGCTTAAATGGTGGTACTTTTTTTATACAAATTTTAATAAAGGGATTTAACATCAGAATGTTTAATGTTATAATTAAGAAGAATATTTTCAATTAAAGCAGAGGAGGGAAGTTATGCGCAGAAAAACTTTTACATTTTTTATAACTTTAGCAATTTGGATTCTCTTTGCTGGCAAGTTTTCCCGTGATATTTTAATAGTTGGAATTATTGCTTCCCTTGTAACTACCTGGTTGTATAGTGATCTGTTATTTAGGAGTTCTAACAGAAAACGAAACTGGGCTTTTTATTTAAGGAAATTTTTATATATTTTATTATTTATTCCCGTTTTTTTCTATGAAGCCTTTGTGGCAGCCTTAAAAGTGTCCAAACACGTATTTGAAAAAGAACCCTCTTTTTCGCCCGGTATTGTTAAGGTCAAAACAACTTTGAGAAATATTACGGCTTTAACTATATTAGCCAATTTAATTACTTTAACTCCTGGTACTTTAACATTAGATTTTGACATGCGTGATAAGGCATTTTTTATTCATTGGATCGATGTCACAACAGTAGAACAGGCTGAAACCCGCCGGGAAGTTATTGAGAGATTTGAAAAATGGTTAGAGGTGATATTCAGATGATTATTGGTATGGCAATATTCTTAGTTTTATTATCTATTGTATCTTCATATAGATTAATAAAAGGGCCTACTATTACAGACCGATTGATTGCTGCTGATACAATAATAATATTTTTTTCAATGGTAATAATGTTATTAGCTTTATTTATTAATATTAGAATGTTGATAGATATAGTCTTAGCATATGCAGTATTATTATTTGTGGATGTTTTGATATTTGCTAAGTACTTTGAGTATAAGGAGTTGTATAAATAATGGAAATAAGATTAATAATTTCTTATTTGTTTATGGGTGCTTCCATGATTTTTGCTGTGGTAACAGCTATTGGTTTAATAAGGTTTCCTGATGTTTATACACGAATTCATGCCAGTGCTGTTGTTTTAACAATGAGTGCTGTGTTATTTTCGGTTGGGATAGCAGTATATGTATGGGAGTTTTACTTAAGCCTGAAAATTTTACTTATCGGCTTAATATTTTTAATTACTAATCCACTTGCCACACATGCTATTGCGCGGGCTTCTTACCGCAGACAGATTGCCTGTCCGGAAGTAAAAAGTGTGGATGAGTACTCTGAATATTTAGAGAGTGAGTCCCGATGATTATCTTAAAATATCTTTTATTGATATTCTTAATAGCGGCGGCTTACCTGGCAATTACTTTTAAGGAAGAACTAATTTCAATAATATTTCTGTCTATTTTTTCTATTACTTTAACAACTTTGTATTTAATTCATAACGCACCTGATGTGGCATTAGCTGAAGCCGTAATCGGGGCCGGCCTAAATACAGCTATTTTTATGACTGTAATCAGTCAGGTAAGAGAAGGGAAAAGTATCTTTAGAGAGGATGATTAGATGTCTAGGGCAAAACATATCTTTACTTTAATAATTCTATCCTTATTAGGGGTTACTTTATTAGTGAACTTTGATAAATTACCCGGGCAATTTGAATATGCAAACAGCATCTATCATCATATTACTCATAATGGGGTTAACGAGACTGGTTCTCTGAATTTTGTGACAGCAATCTTATATGATTATAGAGCTTATGATTCATTAGGAGAAAGTACTATCATATTTGGGGCGGTGAGTGGTATTGTCCTTTTACTTTCTCGGAAGACATTACCTGTTTCTTCTCACGGTTTGTCTTTTATTGTTAAAAGAACCTTTGGAATGTTGACCCCTTTCATATTTTTATTTGGTATCTATATAATTTCTCATGGTCACCTTTCACCGGGAGGAGGCTTCCAAGGGGGAGTAATCCTGGGTGCAATTTCTATTATCTTCAGTATAGTATATGGTAGTGAATTTGATTATAAGAGGTATTCTCCGACTACTAAAACATTGCTGGAAACCAGTGGAGCCTTGCTTTTTATAGGTCTGGGTCTATTAGGTATTGTTATGGGAGGAAATTTTTTAGTTAACTTAAAGATCTTGAATTCAGGGGTTGGTTCTTTAATTAGTGGAGGTAGTATACCATTTATCAACATCGGAATCGGATTTAAAATTGGAGCCGGACTTGCTATCATCTTTTACAGTATGATTCAAAAGACCTTTAAAGAGGAGGTGAACCTGTGATAAATAATCTTGTCTTTGTTATCGTATTCCTTTTGGGTTTTTATGCTATTTTAGTTAAGAAAAATTTGATTAAAATGGTAATTGGTTTAAATATTATGGAAGGGGCGATCTTTTATTGGTTTATTTCAATAACTGATCGCGGTGGTATGATACCGATTGTAAATGGAACACAGGTCGCCTCTCAAATGAATGATCCCGTTCCCCAGGCTTTAATTTTAACAGGAATAGTTATTGGTGCCAGTACTTCTGCATTTTTACTTACTTTAATAATCGAGTTAAATAAATTTACTAATAGTACTAATCCTGACCAGATTGGGGGTATGATAGAAGATTGAGTATAGCCTTAATTTTATTAATTATCGTACCTCTAGCAACCGCAATCTTAATACCCTTTGTAGATGTATTCAGTAATACGGCCAGGAAATTACTGGTTGGTTTTTCTACTCTCGTTGAGTTTTCTCTTGGGATGTTTATAATTGTAAGCAATTTTAGGAAAATTATGGATAACACCTTTTATCTAACATACTATCTAGGAGAGTGGATACCGCCAATTGGGATCACCTTAAGCATGGATATGTTATCCCTGTTTTTTTCTACTTTGATTTCTTTTTCACTGCTATTTTTAGTTATCTATTCTATTGGTTTTATTGGACATCATGAGGGTAAATATTATGTTTTATTATTTCTAATCTGGGCAGCAATGCATGGTATTGTCTTGACCGGTGATATATTTAACCTGGATGTCTTTTTAGAGTTATTGTTGATAACATCAGCTCCTTTAGTAGCCTTTAAAAGGAATCGGAATGGTACAGAAGCTGCCATTAAATATATGTTTTATGGGACTATCGGAGGACTATTTATCTTTATCGGGGTAGTCCTGGTTTATTATAATCTGGGCACCTTAAATTTTGCCGATATATCTCAGAACTTTAACACCCTGTCATTATTTGTGAGAAAGATTATTGCCTCATTCTTTTTGATAGGCATTTTTATTAAAATGGGTATTTTCCCGTTCCATTTTTGGTTATCAAAGGCCCATAGTGCCTGTCCCAGTTCAATTAGTGCCCTGCTGTCAGGGGTAATAGTAAAGGTTTATGTTTATGTTTTCATAAGATTGTTCTGGAACGTAATTGGATTTGATGTTCTTGTAGAAACCGGCTTAGATCATATCATTTTAGTAGTTGCCTTGATTTCCAGTATTATTGGTCATATCATGGCCTTATATGAAAATGATATAAAACGAACGTTAGCTTATTCTACTATTGCGAACCTGGGTATGATTATTGCGGTGTTAACCTTAAATACCAAATTAGCTTTATTAGCCGGCCTTTTGCATGTTTTAGCCCATCTATTAATGAAGGTTTCCTTGTTTACCGCTACCGGCTATATACTGCAGTTTACACCCGGCCATAAAAGAGAGGACCTTAAAGGTGTTGCTTATAAGAATATGTTAGTGTTTGTTGGCTTTATAATAGTGGCTGGTGGAATGATCGGGCTGCCGCCGATGATAGGTTTTGCCAGCAAATGGTATGTATTAAAAGCATTTATGACTGATGGACTTAGTTTAGCAGCCGTTATTATAATAATTGGCAGTATTTTTGCCTTTGTTTACTATATCAAATATATTATTACCGGTTTTAAAAAGATGACTTTAGGACCGCCTGATAAGTTCCGTCTTATTTTAACAGTATTTTATCGGGAAAGAGTTGTTACGGATATCGCATTATTTTTTGCAATTGCAGTATTAATTTCTGGTATATTCTTCAAAGTTGTTTTCGGTCCTATCGAAGGGGCGGTGGAAGTAATTCAAAATCCTTCCTTTTATATTGACTATATACTAAGTGGTTAATTAATCTTTACAACTAGGGGGTTAAAAAGTTGGACGTATTTATCCTATTATTAATTATTATTCCTTTAATTACGGCCTTTTTAATCCCATTGATTGATGTATTTAACAAAGAAATCAGAAAGTTTCTAGTTTTGCTGGCTGCCTTTTTAGAGGTTTCAATATTTTTAATATTTACTATTGATAATTTTGAAAAGATCATGGATGGTAATCTTTTAGTAAATTACCATCTCGGTGGTTGGCTGCCCCCATTAGGCATAACTATTACTATGGATATGTTAGCATTTTATTTTTCAGCTTTAATTTCATTTTCAGTTATGTTTGCAATAATATATTCTATAGGATATATAGGCCATCATGAAGGGAAATACTATGTATTAATATTTATATTATGGTCGTCTATGCAGGGGATAGTTTTAACTGGTGATATGTTCAATTTTTATGTATTTATTGAACTTATCTTAGTTAGTTCTTCAGCTTTGATAGCTTTTAATCGTAACAGGAGAGCTACGGAAGCTGCCATTAAGTATATGATTTACGGTATTATCGGTGGATTATTTATATTTGTGGGAGTTTTACTCTTATATTTAAATTTAGGGACTTTAAATTTTGCGGATGTTCATAATAAATTAGCTGAGGTGTCCTATCAAACCAAGAGTTTTATTGCCGTATTTTTCTTGATAGGATTTTCAATTAAGTTAGGGATATTTCCGTTTCATTTCTGGGTTGCCGAAGCACAAAGTGCGGCCCCCAGTCCGATCAGTGCCCTGCTGTCAGGTATTGTGGAAAAAATATATATTTATGCTTTTATAAGAATGTTTTGGTTTGTTTTCGGTTTTGATATATTACAACAGATGGGTATCAATAATTTAATAATCTATCTAGCCTTGTTTTCAAGTATGATCGGCCATTTATTAGCATTATATGTTAATAATATAAAAAAGACGCTCGCTTACTCTACGATTGGGCATTTAGGAATCATAATAGCTGTTTTAACTTTGAATACTAAATTAGCGTTATTAGCCGGGCTCTTACATGTTTTAGGCCATCTTTTAATGAAGATTTCTCTGTTTACAGCTACCGGCTATATACTGCAGTTTACACCAGGTAGTAAAAGAGAGGATCTCAAAGGTGTTGCTTATAAGAACATGTTAATATATATTGGCTTTACAATTGTAGCGGGCGGAATGATCGGTTTACCGCCGATGATAGGTTTTGCCAGCAAATGGTATATGTTAAAAGCCTTTTTAAGTGAGGGTTTCCATTTGGGAGCTATTATATTAACAATAGGCAGTATCTTTGCCTTTGTTTATTATATTAAATATATCATTAGCGGGTTTAAAAAGATGAGTTTAGGGCCACCTGAAAAGTTCCGCTTAATTTTAACTGTGTTTTACAGGGAAAGAGTTGTAACAGATGTGGCATTGTTTTTTATAATCGCGGTCTTAGTTTCAGGTATATTCTTTAAGGTCGTTTTTGGACCGATTGAGGGTGTGGTTAATGTAATTCAAAATCCTTCGTTATATATTCAATCTATATTTGGTGTTTAGTTTGATTATTTAAAGTTTTGATAACTGAAAGATTAGGTAAGTGATAAAGGTGAATAATATACTAATTACAATAATCATAATCCCTATATTGACTGCATTTTTAATTCCCCTTATTGATAAATGGGGAAAAGAAAAAAGGAAAATATTGGTTATAAGCTCAAATATAATCGAAATATTTTTATTTGCTCGTTTTATTTGGATAAATATCGAGACGATAAAAGAGGGAATGTTTTATCTTGAATATAATTTAGGAGGCTGGTTGCCGCCTTTAGGTATTTTAATTAAGGTAGATATGCTCTCCTTATACTTTTTAGTTCTAACTAATATTTTAATGTTTTTATTAATTTTTTATTCGATTGGATATATAGGCCATCACGAAGGTAAATATTATGTTTTATTATTTATCATCTGGGGAGCTATGCAGGGGATATTAGTTACTGGTGATATATTCAACTTTTATGTTATGCTTGAACTTGTCTTAATTACTTCAGCCCCGCTTATTGCCTTTAAAAGGAATAGGGAAGGAACAAAAGCAGCCATAAAATATATGTTTTATGGCATAGTCGGCGGCTTATTTATATTCTTAGCTATTATTTTAATTTATTATAATTTGGGCACATTAAGTTATAATGAGATATCAGCCAGTTTTAAGACAATGCCAATTTATTTTCAAAATATGATAGCCATCTTCTTTTTGATCGGAATTTTTATCAAGATAGGTATATTCCCCTTACATTTTTGGGTTGCTAAAATACAGAGCGCCAGTCCCAGTCCAATTAGTGCCCTGGTTTCAGGGGTATTGATAAACATTTACATTTATGATTATATAAGGATCTTTTGGGATGTATTTGGGTTTGAGGTTTTAAGTAATATGAATTTAGACTATCCCATCATCTTTATTTCGATTTTATCAAGTTTAATTGGACATGTATTAGCTTTAAATGAGACTGATATTAAAAAAATGTTAGCATATTCTACAATTGGACACCTGGGAATAATAATAGCTACTCTAACTCTTAATACCAGGATATCCTTAATAGCTGGTTTAATATATGTGATGAGTCATTCTTTAATGAAAATCTCACTGTTTACTACAAGTGGATACTTGATTCAGTATACTCACACTAATCATCTGGAAGATTTTAAAGGGGTGGCTTATAGAAATAAGGGTGTTTTTATTGGTTTTATTGTAGCAGCAGCCGGTATGGTAGGATTTCCACCGATGATAGGTTTTGTTGGTAGATGGTATACAATTAAAGCGTTTTTTAATTCCGGTTATATTTTACCACCTTTGCTTATAATATTAGGTAGTTTGTTTGCAGTTGTGTATTATCTCCGTTTTATAATAAAAGGTTTCAGAAAGATTCATTTAGAAGAGTTGGGAGAGTTTAGATTAATACTTTCTGTTTTGTATAGGGAAAGGTTAGTGGTTGATATAGCATTAATATTCGTAACAATTTCAATAATTTCCGGCCTATTTTCTGTCTTTTTATATAATCCGATTAATAATATAGTTGATATTATATTACTAAATATATAATTTTGGGAGGTTATTAACTTGCTTGAGCTTTTTATAGAACATTTTGATTTTACAAAATTAAACCTTCTATTTATGAGCACCGGTATAATAATAACAGCAGTTGCATTGATTTCTTCACATGATTATACCTATGAACATAGAGATTGGTTTTATATAAGTATCTTTATCTATACCATTAGTTTCTGCATGCTGATCTTAACCAACAACTGGATTATATTTATGATAGGATGGGAATTAGTGACAATAACTACTTTTGCTATGTTACTTTGGGGTGGTAATAAAATAGCCCGGATATATCTAATAATTCAGTTTATCGGTAGTAACTTTTTACTATATATTGTACTTTTAATTATGAACGCAGGCTACAGCACCATTGGCCCCATTGATAACTTCAATCTCCAGCTACTTTTAATTATTGGGGTGGGAGTAAAAAGTGCTATAATCGGTCTTCACTTCTGGTTACCGATTGTTCACTCCCGGGCTCCTTCACCGCTTAGTGCTATCCTTTCAGGTTGGGTAGTTAAACTGGGCTTCATCCTGCTTTTAAAAACAGTGGTAACAGGAAATCTTGCCTTGTTTTACATTGGTATAGCTATGGTGATCTATGCGGGCATCCAGGCTATTTTAGCGACTGATTATAAAGTGATGTTAGCTTTTAGTACTATCAGTCAACTAGGCTTTATTGCGATTGGTATCGGTAGTGGTAATATTTATGCCTATTGGGGGAGTGTTTTACACATCCTGGCCCACGGCTTTGCTAAAACAGCCCTCTTTTTAGGGAGCGGTTACTGGATTAAAAAGATCAAAAGCCGGACTATTTATGATTTCACCAATGCCTGGCAGAAAGATAAAATCAATTCGGTGTTAACGATCTTCGGTTTGGCAGTCCTGGCGGGAGTGCCTTTACTGGCCGGCTATAATAGTAAGACATTAATAAAGTATGCTGCTGGCAAAAGCATATTTCTTAAATATTTATTCCATTTATTAAGTATTATCACCTATATCTATGTATTTAGATTTTTAAGATGGAGTATCTTCAATTTTGATAAAAAGGAAGAAATTAATAAGGACAATATATATAACGAAGGCAAGACTATTTTTTCAATAACATTACCGATTGTATTAATATTAGTGATTGGATTTTTAAGTAATTCAATTATTGAGATTGATTATACGGATTATCATTTGTTTGATGGATTGATTAAAAACATAGTCTATATATTAATTTCATTAGGCTTTTTAAAAATGACAAATTGGGTATATGTAAAGGAAAAACCAGTTCCTTCGATGGATCTGCTCTTAATAAGGTTAAAAAATTGGTACCACAGTTTTATGGGGCAAGAAAAAGTAGAAACTTTAGAAGTGGACATGGAAAATCAAATTTATAATACTTTGATTCATATTTCTGAATTTGTCGATAAAATTTTACCAAAAAAAATACAAAGTCAATTACTATTAATCCCGATTGTAGTATTACTTTTATTACTTTTCGTTTAAAAGATAAATAATGGATAATCAATCATCTTGACATTAAATAACAATTAACTTATAATAATTAATAATTGAAAATACCTCTATTAACTGTAACAAGAGGTATTAATAATGAAATCTTTAACAGAAGGAGTATTTTCTTATGGCTGAAGAAGTATTATTAACAGAAAAAGGTTATCAAAAATTAGAACAAGAACTAGAAAGATTAACCACAGAAAAAAGAAGAGAAGTTGCAAAAAGAATCAAAGTTGCCCGTGAATTCGGAGATATCAGTGAAAACTCCGAATATGATGATGCCAAGAATGAACAGGCATTTGTAGAGGGCAGAATTAAAGAAATAAAACAATTAATTGATAATGCCAAGGTAATCAAAGAAGATGAAGTAAGTGATGATAAGGTTAACTTGGGTACCACAGTTAGACTTCACAATTTAGATGAAGATAGTTATGTAACCTATAAATTGGTAGGAACTGCAGAAGCAGATCCACTCGATCACAAAATTTCAAATGAATCTCCTATTGGCAAAGCCATATTAGGTAAAACTGTCGGTTCAAAATTAAAAGTCAAGGTACCTAAGGGTACAATTAGTTATGAAATAATATCTATTGAAAAATCCAGTGAATAAGGAAGAGGGATAGAATGTCTGAAGAATTCGAAAAAGATTTGAATAAGCTTATGCGTCAAAAAATTGAAAAAATGGAAGATTTTAGAGAGCGCGGTATTAAAACCTTTGACGAAAAATATGAAGTAGATACTTATGCGGAAGAAATCAAGGAAAACTTCGAAGAATTTGAAGGAGAGGCCGTAGAAATGGCCGGCCGTTTAATGGCCTTAAGGACCCATGGAAAGGCAAGTTTTGCTGATATCCAGGATATGTCCGGCAAGATGCAGCTATATGTAAAAGTAGACCTAGTAGGTGAAGACAGATATGAATTATTTACCGAATTAGATATTGGAGATATTATTGGGTTTACCGGTGAAGTATTTAAAACTAATAGAGGTCAAATCTCTGTTAAGGTAAAAAGTTTTAAGTTGTTAACCAAATCTATTAGACCGCTACCTGAAAAATTTCATGGTTTAAAAGATAAAGAAATGAGATACCGCCAGAGATATTTAGATCTAATTATGAATCCAGAAGTTAAAGATACTTTTGAGATTAGAAGCAAGATAATTAGAGCTTTTAGAGATATATTAGAAGAAAAAGACTTTTTAGAAGTAGAGACTCCTATGATGCATCCCATTCCAGGGGGAGCAAATGCAAAACCCTTTGTAACCCATCATAATGCATTAGATATGGAATTATATTTAAGAATAGCTCCCGAACTTTATTTAAAGAGACTAATAGTGGGCGGTTTTGATAGAGTTTATGAAATTAATAGGAACTTCAGAAATGAAGGTATGTCCTATAAACATAATCCTGAGTTTACAACTTTAGAACTATATCAAGCTCAGGCAGACTACCATAATATGATGGATATTACCGAAGAACTAGTAGTCGAGTCTGCTAAGCAAACTCTTGAAACAACTGAAATTACTTATCAGGAACAGGACATTGATTTAAGTGTTCCCTGGCAGAGAGTTACAATGAAAGAACTGGTTAAGAAAAGAACCGGTTTTGATTATGATGAGTTGGCCGATGAAGAAGCAGCTTACAAAAAAGCAGAAGAGCTCGGTGTAAAGATAGAGGAAAAGGGTCTATCAAAAGGGGAAGTATTATATGAAGTATTTGAAACCCGGGTTGAGGAAGATTTAATCCAACCAACCTTTGTTATGGATTACCCGATTGAGGTTTCACCTTTAGCCAAAAAGAAAGAAGATAATCCTAATTTCACTTATAGATTTGAAGCATTTATCAACGGCTGGGAAATTGCTAATGCCTTTAGTGAGTTAAACAATCCCTTTGAACAGGAAAAAAGATTTGAACATCAGATGGAACAGAGAGAAGCCGGTGATGAAGAAGCTCAGATGATGGATAGAGACTTTATTAGAGCTTTAGAATACGGCATGCCGCCAACTGGCGGTCTGGGGATTGGCTTAGATAGATTAATTATGCTGATGACCGATTCAAAATCAATAAGAGACGTAATATTATTCCCAACCATGAGACCCGAACAACAGTAAATAATATATAAATATAAAAGCCAGAGTTGTTTTCAACTCTGGCTTATTTAATACCTGCTTATTCAATATATAATATTTTCTGTTTCAGAACAGCGATTACAACATAACAGACTATGAGAGAAGGTATAAGGTAACTTCCATTATAAATTATGGAATAGATCCAGACATTTGCCCCTTCTGGTGCATACTGAGAAAAGAAGATTACTCCCGAAAGTACGTGGGTTACAAACCTTAAAAATCCACCTAATAATAGAGCCAATATAATATAAATATTAATTTTCTTATCTTTAAATTTTTTAACCTGTTCTTTAAAGATGCCAGCAGCACCTAACATCATATAAGGTAAAGGATAATCTAAAATTAACTGGGCGGGATGGATAATATAAGGATTAAAGGCAAGCTGTAGTAATCCGTAAACAAAACCTGCTAATAAGCCTTCTTTAAAACCCCATCTTAATGCTATAATTAAGATAGGTAACATTTCTAGACTAACTGAACCACCCTGTGGCATCTTCCACAAAGGAAGAAAGTTAAAAATAACGGCGAGTGCGACAGCAACAGCGATTTCTGTAATTGCTCTTAGACTTATTTTCATAAAAAAACCCTCCTAATTTTAATTGGAGGAACAATACTGAGTAAATAGTCCCTTCGCCTGCATTACCAGGATCAGGTATTGTGGGTCGATGTAATTTACATCCTCTCAGCGAATTGCTCCCCAGTTTACACTATTAACACTTCTATATATTAGTGATAATACCTTCTAAGTGAAGAAAATAATTAATAACTTATTATCAACAATACATAAAATGAGGTGAATTCAATGAAAATTTTGGTAGCTCCCGATTCTTTCAAGGGCTCCCTAACCGCGTTAGAAGTAGCTGAATCGATAGGAAAAGGTATTAAAAATTATGAAAGCAATATCAAAGTGGATTTACTTCCCTTAGCTGATGGGGGGGAAGGTACAGTTCAATCCCTAGTTGATGCAACCCAGGGAGAGATTATTAAAGAAAAGGTGACTGGTCCTCTGGGGGAAGAAATAAAAACTAATTACGGTATTTTAGGTGATGGTAAAACAGCTGTTATTGAAATGGCAGCCGCCTCAGGCTTACCTCTGGTACCGGAAGAAAAAAGAGATCCCACTAAAACCACTACCTATGGGACTGGCGAGTTAATCAAATCTGCCTTAGAACATGGGGTTGAAGAGATCATCATCGGACTTGGGGGTAGTGCGACCACTGATGCCGGAGTAGGTATGGCCCAGGCGTTAGGAGTAAGTTTTTTAGATGAAAAAGGTGAAGAAGTAGGCTTTGGTGGTAGGTATTTAGATAAAATAAATGAGATAAGGATGGATAATATAGATAATAGAGTTAAAGATACTAAGATAAGAGTAGCCTGTGATGTAGATAATCCCCTTTTTGGTAAAGATGGGGCTGCCTATGTATATTCACCTCAAAAAGGTGCTGATCAAGAGATGGTAAAAGTATTAGATAAAAAGTTAAGAAAGTTTAATGAAAAGGTTAAAGAACGTCTAAATAAAGATGTCAATAAAATTGCAGGGGCCGGGGCTGCCGGTGGTTTAGGAGCAGGCTTGGTAGCTTTTCTAAATGCTGAATTAGAAACCGGGATAGATATTATATTAGATACTGTTGAATTTGAAAAAAGATTAAAAAATGTAGATTTAGTGATTACGGGAGAAGGAAGGTTGGATGGACAGTCAATTTATGGTAAGACTCCCATCGGGGTAGCCAAAAGAGCTAAAAATCATAATATTCCAGTCATCGCAATAGCAGGTTCTTTAGGACCGGGGGCAAAAAAGGTTTTAGATAAAGGCATTGATGCATATTTTAGTATAATAGATAAGCCTGATAATTTAAAAGCAGTCATAAAAAGAAGCAATGAGCTTTTAGAAAGTACTGCCGAACAAATTATAAGAATATTTTTAATAAATTATTAAAAAGACATATTAATCTACTTGCATTTAGGCCTTTTTAATATTTATAATAATTATAGAGATCAAAAAACAAGGAGGTTAAAAACATGTTTAAAAGATTAGAAGTGAAAAGTTCAAGAAGGAATGATATGGTTGATATTACTAATCAGGTTTTGAATTTTATTAAAGAATCAAATGTACAGGACGGAATCTTGATTATTAATGTCCTACATACAACCGCAGCCGTTACTATTAATGAGAATGCAGATCCTGATGTTAAAAAAGATATAATAAATGAATTTGCAAAGTTTGTTCCCAAACATGATAATTACAAACATATAGAAGGTAATGCTGATGCCCATATTAAAACAAGTATGATGGGAAATAACGAAACTATTATCATAAAAAATGGCCGCTTAAAGCTGGGTAGTTGGCAGGGAATATTCTTATGTGACTTCGATGGTCCGAGAACAAGAACAGTAATTTTAAAAATAATGGAAGATTAATTGAATTTCCCCTTGACAGAGCGGGGGTTAGTTGATAAGATATAAAATGTCGCTGAGGGAAAAAGGCGTTAAAAAAAAGAGGCCAAAAACCCCTTGACAGCGGCCGCGAAAAGTGTTAATATTATTTCGCGGTAGAGAAATAGAACCTTGAAAAGTGAACAGCAGACCCTGACAGTTCTTAATAAGTTTCAAGTAAGAACTTTCAATAGCG
>DATGCJ010000049.1:0-4430 GCA_035312025.1 Halanaerobiales bacterium
CGGTGGAATTAAGAAGTTCCAGTGGGTTACCATCCCCTTAGCATTAAGAGGTATGGTTGTTAAAGAAGATGGAACTAAGATAGAAATTAGTATTGGGGAAAAAGAAGATGACCCCGTATTTTATATAAGTGATATTTTACCCCACCTCGGTAAAAAACAGATGGAAAAAAAGATGAAAGAAGCTATCAATGCTCAACATCTTAACCTGGTTGTGGGTAGTATTCCTTTACGAGATGAGGAAGAAGAAAATGAAAATGGTAATGATAAGATAAAAGCGGCTATTTTAGAACACTTAGAAGATGAGTATGATGTAACAGGCGAAGACTTGGTAAGTGCTGACTTACAGATTGTACCGGCCGATGGAGTAAAAGATATCGGTTTTGATAGGGCTTTACTCGGCGGTTATGGACATGATGATAGAGTCTGTAGTTACACCGGTCTGAGAGCTTTACTTGACATTAATGTACCGGAATATACAGCTGTTACACTTTTAGTTGATAAAGAAGAGATAGGTAGTATGGGTGCAACCGGCATGCAGTCCAGATTTTTTGAAAACTTTGTAGCTGAAATGTCTAGTAGATACTATAATAGTTACAGTGAACTTGACTTAAGAGAAATTCTGGAAAATTCCAGTTCACTTTCCGGTGATGTAAATGCTGCCTTTGATTCTAACTTCGCTGACGTTTTTGACAAAAGAAATGCTGCCTTTTTAAATAAGGGTATTGTACTGACCAAGTATACAGGAGCCCGCGGTAAGGCAGGATCCTCAGAAGCTACTGCTGAATTTATGGCAAAAGTACGCGGTCTGCTTAATGAAGCAGGTGTTATCTGGCAGGTAGCCGAACTCGGTAAAGTTGATGAAGGTGGAGGAGGAACTATTGCTCAGTTCCTTGCTAACTATAACATGGATGTACTTGATGCCGGTCCGGCTGTATTATCAATGCACTCACCTTATGAAGTAGTGGCTAAAATTGATGTTTATAACACTTATCTTGCTTATTTAACATTCCTGGAAAAATAATTAAAATAAGGGGAGGCTTTTAGCCTCCCTTCTCTATTCAGGAGGATTTCAGATGACTAAATATAGCTTCAATACTAAGAAAATATTAGTTTACACTTTAATAATAATAGCACTTTTAGCGGGCTACTATTACAATAATTACAGTATGATAGATAATTTTATTTATGACAATTATCAGAAGCTTGCCTACATATTTTCTTCTCAAAACAAAGAGAGTCAGGTTACTATACTTAGCATAAATAATATTACCTATAATAAGTTAGGGGGACCACCCCTTGATAGAAATTATTTTGTAGACACAATAGCAAAGCTGACTGAGGATGGAGCTAAAACTATAACTTTTGATCTGCTTTTTGCCCAGGCCCAGGATGCCCAGGCCGACAGCTTGATGATTGACCGCTTAAGGGAGAACAAAAATATTGTAATGCCAGTCCAAATTGATTACAGCCCGGCTGGGGAAGGTAAAGAAATTGATTACACGGTCAATGAAGTAAAGGCACCCCTTTCTTCTTTTAAAAACTTAGTTAAATTGGGTCATACAAATCTAATCAGTGATTCTGACGGTATAGTAAGAAACTTATCTCCCTTATTCATTAAAAACAATACTTCATACATACCCCTAGCCAGAAGAGCGGCTGAAATGGCATTAGAAGAAGAAATTACGATTACTGAGGGAGAATATCTGATAAATTACTTGGGACCGAGCGGCACTATCCCGCAGATTTCATTACAGCATTATCTAAATGATGACTATAATCCTGAATTAATTAAAGATCAAATTGTCCTCTTGGGTGTGACCGAAGGGGAAACCAGCAACCAATACACTTCCATTTTTTCCGAAGATGCTTCTTTTAGCGAAGTGGAATTACAGGCCCAAATGACGAATAACTACCTACATCAAAATTACATAGAAGTAAATGAAAGCGGCCGTAATATGTTAATAGCATTTGTGGTTTTATGGCTTGTTTTTTATCTATTTGAAAAAATGCATCCTCTCCGTTCACTGGCTGTCTTATCTGTTATTTCAATAATTATTTTGACTCTTAACTACTTTTTAACTGTTCAGTACCATCTTTTTACTGAAATTTCAATATACTTAGTTGGGATAGGAGTCCTTTATGGGGCGAGCCTTGTTACCTGGTATGGTTTTAATCGGAAGCGCAAACATGAAATCATTAAGAAGCTCAAGCCCTATTTTTCTGATTTTCTTTTAAATAAAATAGTACAAAACCCTGAACTTTTAAAGTCTAAAGGAGATAACCCTCCGGTTACCATGCTGCTTTTTGAATTTAGTAACTTCAAATGGTACTCTGATATGAATACTCCTCAAAAAGTAGTAGAAGATTTAAACCACTACTATCGAAATATTACCAAGATTATTTTTAAATATGATGGAGTGGTAGATAAATATTTAGGAGATGGGATCCTTGCCTATTGGAGTAAGGGGTTTGAACAGGATAACCACCGGAATAGAGCGGTTAAAGCTGCTATTGAGATTATGAACTATATAGAACAAGAGAATATAGAATTAAAACCTTCTATTGCCCTGGATTCAGGTAAAATAACACTTGGTGATATCGGAACCAAAGAGAGAATGGACTTTAAAGCAATGGGCAATATCGTCCATAATACGACTGAACTAGCAGAAGTTACCGAACCAGATGAAATCTTAATCGGTGAAAACACATACTATGGACTTTCAGATATATATAAAAAGTTGGAATGGAAGTATAAAGAAGTGGAAATAGAAGGAGTAGAAAGATCCTTTGTGGTCTATAGTTTAAAGGAGTTTAAGAGTCTGTCTAAGGGGGAATAAATGATGAAAAAAACTTTAACTATTATTCTAATCTCCCTAATCACCTTAACAACCTTAACAGCTGCTTTTGCACAACAAACCGAAGAAAAAATTAGTATAAATATGAATTCTCTTAAGGGTATTATTTACCGTAAAACTGATCAGGGTTTTTTTGAATTTTTCAGAGTGCAAGTTTGGACCAGGCTATTAGATAATGCCACAATCAGTCAAGGAGAGACCATTAAAACAGCCCCTGATAGTTTACTAACTTTAAATATAGGCGGTAATAATAAAGTAGAATTACAGGAAGAAACCATTTTAAAAATCGGAGACAATATAACACCAGAAGCTCAAAAACTCAATGTTAAAAAAGGTAGAGTTATTATTAATACAAATATTAACCCTGAGCAGAAATTCAATATTGAAATTGAGACTCCAGAGAGTATTATAAAAACTAGCCATGCTATGTTAAAAGTAGAAGTAAATGATTATCGGACCCTGCTATTTATTGAAGAAGGAGAAGTTACTTTAATGGAAAAAACAACTTTACAAGAAGTAAACTTAACAGAAACACAAATAGCAATTGTGGAAAATAATGAAATCAAAAAATATCAGTCAATGCAGAACCAACAAACAGAATAATACTTGATAAATTCACTAAAATATGATAATTTTATATTTAGATAAAGAAAAAAATAAATATTGAGAAAGGCAAACTAGTTGTGAAACTAGGACGCAAAGCCATGGATCTTTTTAAGACTGCCAGGTTACCATATTTTTAAGTCTATGGCTTATACAAGCAATAGGCTTTTTTGATTTTTAAATAAAAATTTGTTGTAATCTGGAAAAATTCTAATTTTTTCTCAAGATAAAATTTTTGAGTCTATAATTAAAAGGGGGAGTAATATGTTTGAGAAGAAATTGTCAGTAATTGCTTTAACTTTAGTTATGGTGCTGGTTTTAGCACCTACCATCTTTGCAGAACTTGATATTGATTTTGATGAGTATGGTCTAGATATATCTGACGAACAAGAAGCAGCAATTATAGAAAAACTAGAAGAACTCATAGATAAAAATGATCAAATAACTGAAGAAGATATTTTAGCCGTATTAGAAAAAATAAAAGTAGAAGAGGAAGAAGAAACAGAAGACACTCCAGATGAAAATGAAGAGGAAGAAAATGAAATTGGGAAAGAACTTTCAGAGAAAATAGAAACATGGAAAGAAGAATATGAAGCAGAAGGTAATGAAGAATATAAAAGTAAAGGCCAATTTTTATCTGATAATATTCAAGATTTCTTAGATGAGAAGTTAACCAGAGATGGAGAAGAAGAAGAGGAAGAACAAAACCAAGTTCAGGACCAAGAACAGGAACAAAAGCAAGAAGAAGAAAAGAGTCAAGAGATGGAAGAAAAAGGAATGCCAGATGATGTAAAAGATAAAGTTGAAGAAAAGAAAAGCGGTAACCCCGGCAAAGGTAAAAAATAAAAAAATAAGATGTGATTTTATAGATAGGCCACCTATTTGGATTGTGTTCCAAAGAAGGTGGCCTATTATTATCTATAAAGGAGTTTAATTATAGCAATAAACTTGTTATATCTTCTGTTTTGATTT
>DATGCJ010000050.1:0-11130 GCA_035312025.1 Halanaerobiales bacterium
ATTTTCTTCTACATTATCTACTAAATCTTTAACTTCCTGTCTTCCAATTAATTCATGGGCATGTTCTTTAATTAACTCAGTTAAATGGGTAGCCATTACTGAGGGTGGATCTACTATCGTGTAATTGGCCATCTCGGCCTCTTCTTTCTGGCTCTCATCGATCCAGATGGCGGGAGTATCAAAGGCCGGTTCCTTGGTCTCAATGCCTTTGATATCGGCCGTTGTCATGCCGGAGTCCATGGCCAGATAGTAATCCGGCAAAATCTCAAACCTACTTATCTCTACCCCTTTCAACTTGACCCTGTAAATATTGGGCTCTAGCTGTAAATTATCAAGGATCCGGACCGGGGGAATGATTATTCCTAACTCCATGGCCATCTGCTTTCTGATCATCGAAACTCTATCAAGAAAGTCACCGCCCTGATCGGGCAGAACAAATGATATCAAGTTATAGCCGACTTCAACCTCAAGCTGGTCGACTTTAATGATATTTTTAATCTCGTTTTCACGGGCCTGCTGCATCTCTTGGGGAGAAGGTTCTTCCTCCTCTTCAATTTCTTCGGTCTCCTCTTTAATAGTTGACCTGAGAACAAAACCTAATCCTCCCATTATAAGGGCCATCACGAAAAACGGTACTGTCGGCAGGCCGGGCATAAAACCTAAAATAAATAGTACAATACTAGCAATAAAGAGCGCCTTCGGCTGACTCATCATCTGATCAGACATCTCTTCTCCCATGTTTCTTTCTGAAGCAGCTCTGGTTACGATCATACCGGTCGCTGTCGAGATTAGAAGGGCCGGGATCTGAGAAACTAAACCATCACCCACTGTGAGAAGGGTATAAGTCTGGGCAGCTTCCCCGAAGCTTAGCCCCTGTTGGGCCATGCCGATGATCAATCCACCAATTATGTTAATGACAGTAATGATAATACCGGCAATGGCATCACCTTTTACAAACTTACTGGCACCATCCATGGCACCATAAAAGTCGGCTTCCTGTCTGATCTTTTCTCTCTGTTCCTGTGCTTCGCGTTCATCAATAATACCTGCATTCAGATCAGCATCGATACTCATCTGTTTACCGGGCATCGCATCCAGGGTAAAGCGAGCTGCTACCTCGGCCACCCTTTCGGCTCCCTTAGTTATTACTACATACTGGATAACAACTAAGATCAAAAAGATGATAAATCCTACTACATAGTTACCACCAACCACGAAGTTACCAAAACTGGCAATTACCTTACCAGCATAACCTTGTCCTAGGATAAGCCGTGTGGTTGAAACATTAAGACCCAGTCTAAATAGGGTTGCAAAAAGTAGTAAGGATGGAAATACTGATACCTGTAAAGGCTCATTAATGTAGATACTTACTAAAATTATTAATAAGGAAAATGTAATATTTGCTGTGAGCAGTAGATCCATTATGATAGTGGGCATCGGGATAATGAACATGATGACGATACCGACTACTGCAAAGGCAAACAGAATATCTACATTATAAAATATTTTATTTAATGTACTGCTGTTAGACGCTGAGGGCATTCAATTTTACCTCCAAATTTCTAATTAAACTATTAATACCTGTTTTCTTTCTTGTATACGTAAGCCAAAATCTCGGCTACTGCTTCAAACAGTTCTTCTGGAATAAAGTCGCCAATTTCACACATCTTGTTTAAAGAACGGGCCAGTGGTTTGTTTTCGACAACTTCAATATCAAGTTCTTTTGCCTTTTCCTTGATCTTTAAGGCAACATAACCTTCCCCTTTTGCCAGCACTTGCGGGGCCTCCATCTCCTTAATATCAAACTTGAGGGCAACCGCAATATGAGTTGGGTTGGCAATTACAACATCTGCATTTTCAACTTCTGACATCATTCTATTTACACTCATCTGTCTCTGTTTTTCTTTTCTTTTTTGTTTTAGCTGGGGGTCACCTTCCATTTCTTTTCTTTCCTGTTTGACTTCATATTTGGTCATCTTAAGATTCTTTTTATGTTCCCATTTCTGATACATAAAATCTAAGACGCCCACTCCCACTAAAAATATGGTGATTGCCACAGCTGCCTTGTAGATGATAGTTCCAATCATCATCAGGGCGGGCTGTAGGCCCTGCTCGGTCATGGTTATTAAATCCAAGATCGAGTTTCTTAAATAGAAGTAAGCTATTACGGCAATTATTATTATTTTTAAAACAGATTTTACCATCTCAACTAAACTCTTAAGCGAAAATAACTTGCCAAAGCCCTTTATGATATTTAAACTATCTAACTTCGGTTTTAAGCTTTCACCAGAAAATAAAGGGCCGACCTGAGTAAAATTAATAATAATACCCATAACAGCCGATGCAATCATGACCGGTGCTACCAGGGAAACTACATAAAATATGGTTTCCATTAAGATATTATAGGCGGTAGCGATATCTAAAGTAGTGACCGTCTGAAATGATAGATGGTCTGCTACCTCCATGGTCAAAGAATCCATCATGCCGGAAAAGAGAATATATAGGACCGAAAAACTTGCTAAGAGTGTAAAGGCCTGATTTAGTTCCTGACTCTTGGCAACCTGGCCTTTTTCGCGGGCTTCTCGCTTCCGTTTCGGCGTTGGTTCTTCCGTTTTTTGACCTGTAGAATTCTCTGCCATCTTCTTTCCTTTCTATATTATCCAGGTGCTAAGATGTTGATTAACTGGATAATTTGGTCCAAACCATTATTTAAGATATCTGAAAAATAATAAACTAATATTTCAAAAGATAAGATTAACAATATAAATCCGATTAAAATCTTCAAAGGTAAACCTATGATAAAGATGTTCATTTGAGGTACGGCCCTCGCCAGAAATCCCAACATTATATCTACGATGAACAGGGTCCCCATGATCGGTAAGGCTATTTTAAAACCGATTATAAATAGATCGGCACTTCTTCTAAACAGAAACCGCCAGAGGTTTGCATCATAAGAAACCTGCCCTAATGGGATAATATCAAAAGACTTATTTAAACTCTTGATTATCATCAGGTGTCCGTTAATCGATAAAAATACCAAGATTGTAAATATATTTTTGAACTGACCGATAATCGGGGAAGAAGCCCCTGTCATCGGGTCCACTACATTAGCAATTCTAAAACCCATTCTGAGGTCGATAAACTGACCGGCCAGCTGAATTGCTGCAAAAAATATGTAGATGATAAAGCCCATGAAAATACCTATCGAAAGTTCTTTTATCAAATACAAGATCACTTCTAAATCATGAGCGGGGGCGGCAATATTGGCTGCCTGGTAGGTTAGTAAAAAAGTTATTACTGCCATTAATAATGCTAATACTACTTTTACCTGCCTTAAGATTGCTACACTGCTAAAAATAGGTGTTATTAAAAATATTCCAAAGTAGCGGGCCATGATTAAAAAGAATAGATATATTAAATTAGGTGCTAATAAATTGGCTGCCATAAATATTCATCCTATCACATATAAAGAGGTATACTTTTCACATATAAAGAGGTATACTTTGAAACAGTTCGGTCACAAAATCAACTACAGTTGTTAAAATCCAGGGACCTAAAAATGCGATTGCCGCCAGTACGGCAAATATTTTAGGTACAAAGGCTAAGGTCTGTTCCTGAATCTGGGTAGTAGCCTGTAAAATAGCTACAATTAAACCGGTTAAGAGACCGGCCCCTAACACAGGCGCAATCACCTTTAATACTATATATAAAGACTGTCTTCCCATATCTATAACTGCACTTTGATCCAAAGTAAATCTCTCCTTAAAAAGTTTGTACCAGTGAATTAATAATTAAATGCCAGCCATCTACTAAAACAAACAGTAATATTTTAAATGGCAGTGAGATGATTACCGGTGGCAACATCATCATTCCCATTGACATCAAGATACTGGCCACAATCATATCTATCATTAAAAACGGAATATAGATCATAAAACCGATCTGAAAAGCTATCTTGATTTCATTGGTTAAAAAGGCCGGGATTAAAACATAAAGCGGTATATCTGCCTGGTTTTCCGGCCGCTCCATTTCAGACATTTCTACAAATAAGGCGATAGAATCTTCACTCGTCTGGGTAAACATGAAGTCCCTTAAGGGCTCCTCTGTCCTATTATAGGCCTGATCTATACTGATCTCTTCGTTAAGATAAGGCTGTAAGGCTTCTGTATTAACCGTCTGCCAAACCGGGGCCATGATAAAAATCGTTAAAAAGATAGCCAGTCCAATTAAAACCTGGTTAGGAGGCATATTCCTTATCGAAAGGGCCCTTTTGATTATGGAAAAAACTATGATAACCCTGGTAAAAGAAGTAAACATTATCACGATAGCTGGAGCTAATGATAATACTGTTAAAAGTCCTAATATTCTCAGGGATAAAACTAGGTCATTACCCTCACCTGACTGGTTAGGGGATGAGATATCCAAACTGACATCTGGAATATTGAAGCCCTCTTGAGCATAGGTATCTATATTTAAACTGAACATGATAAATATTATCAGTATTAGAACTAAATACTGTTTATTGTTCTGAATCACTATCGTTCCTCCCTAGATACTTCCTGAAAAATTCTTTAAACTGGGCCTGTGTATTTGTATTTCCTTCTTTTAGTTCTTCCACATCGTAGTCAAAATCAACAGTATTCCATTTATCCAGTTTTTCAATCCTGTTTTCGGTCTGACTGATTAAAATAATCTCATCGTTTACTTCTACCAAAAAAAGTCCTGTTTTAGAACCCATGTATAATTTATCTATTAGCTTCATGTGTTTACCAGACTGTACATTTAAGACATTTTTCTTAAAGAAAGTACTTAAAAAGTATATTAATCCCACAATTACTAACAGATAAAAACCTATCTTTAAAATTTCAAAAGTATAATTCATTTTGTACTCCTTTATAGATCGCTAATTCTTTCAGCCGGACTTATTATATCCTTGACTCTAAATCCAAAGCTTTCATCGATAACCACAACTTCACCTTTAGCAATCAATTTTCCGTTAACATAAAGGTCAACTAATTCACCAGCTAATTTGTCTAATTCAATAATTGAACCTTCGCCTAAGTCCAGCACCTCACTAATGGTCATCCTCGTCTTTCCCAGTCTAACCGTTACGGTTAATGGCACATCCTTTAAAAGTTCCATGTTCTGAGGTAGTGATACCCCTTCTTTTTCTCCAAATTGGGGGAACTGCGCCTCTTGTACATCTACCTTTTCAGAACTTTTTAACTGCTGGCTGGAACTATGACTACCGGCATTTGCAGCAGCTTTGGCCGGCTGTTTTTTCTCTTCTTTTTGTTTTTGGGTATTTTCAGCAGCCACTTCTGAAATATTCGACTGCATCGAATTATCTGATTTGGCTGTAAGCCCTTCATTATTGGACTTCAAGTTTTTTATCAATTTTTTAGTAAATTTTAAAGGGGCCAGTTGTTTAAAAGTACTATCAATTAGATTGCCTATTTTTAAGTCAAATGATGTTACTACTAAAGAATCATCTTTATCAAAGTAATCATTTTCAAATTCATCTGCATCTACATCAAAAATTGGTTCTGGGGGAGATATATTAACTACTTTATCTATAATGTTAGAAATCGAAGTAGAAGATGAACCCATCATCTGATTCATGGCTTCCCCAACAGCACTTAGATGGATTTCATCTAACTCAGTATTTTCATCGACATTTTCTCCGCTTCCACCCATCATCAAATCTGCAATTATGGCTGCATCTTTAGAATCTAAAATCAATAAATTTAGACCTTCTAAACCTTCTATGTACTCTACCTTAACCAGTACAAATGGTTCAGAGTACTCGGCTACAACCTCTTTAAAAGTACTTATATCCACCTTGGGAGCAGTAATATCAACTTTTTTATTAAGGAGGGTAAAGAGCGCTGTGGCAGCAGAACCCATTGCAATATTACCGATCTCACCAATTATATCCGCTTCATCTTCGGTTAATTGATTACCTTCACCAACTTCATCATCTCCCGCATTAATTAAAGAATCTATTTCTTCTTGAGATAACTGTCCGTTCCCATTACTCATCTAAATCACCTTCCTCCTTAACTTCGGTCTCAACTCTCACGATCTTTAAAGCGTGATGTTTATTAAAATTACCTGGAATTGCTTTAAACTTTTTAATCTTTCCCACCCTTACATCTATCGGTTCTTTGACTTTCTTGTTAAGTTTTACTATATCTCCTTTTTTGAGATACAGGATATCTTCTACGGTTAAATCGGTTGCACCCAATTCTGCATACATATCAACCTTGGCTTTTTTAACCCGTTCCCTTAATTTTTCTATATGCTCACTGGTCTTTTCCTTTCTGGTACTGGAAAACCAGTGCTGGGCATTTAGCTGTGAAACGATCGGTTCCAGCATAATATATGGAATACAGATATTAACTAGGCCTTCACTATCAGCTACTGTAGCTGATAAGGTAATAATTATCGTCATGTCATTATCAGGTACGATCTGGGTAAACTGGGGATTTGATTCTAATTCTCTTAATTTAGGATTGATATCAAGTAAATTTTCCCAGGCTTCTTTAAAGCTTTCCATCACCCAGTTAATCGATTTTTTTAAAACTACCTGTTCGATATCTGTGAAAGATCTGATTTCTTCTATCGGCTTACCAAGTCCGCCAAATAATCTGTCGATAATTGTAAAGCCCACTTCCGGGTTAATTTCGAATATGAACTGCCCATCCAGCGGATTAAGTTCTGAAATTCCGATTATCGTCGGTTCCGGCAGTGACCTAATAAACTCTCTATAGGACAGCTGTTCTATGGAAGCCACTTCAAAATTAACCATACTTCTCAACCTGGTCGATAATGTGGTTGTCAATAATCTGGCAAAGTTTTCATGAATCATTTGAAGTGTCCTCATCTGTTCCTTAGACAGCTTATTGGGCCTTCTGAAGTCATATTTCTTTACATTATCTGACTCACTGCTTTCTTTCATTTCTTCCACATCTACATTGCCAGAATCTAAAGCAGATAGGAGAGAATCTATTTCATTTTGATTGAGAACTTCAGAATCTGCCATTATGGCTCCTCCTTACTGTATTACCAATTGCGTAAACCAGACATTTTTTATTTCGCCTGTGTTCAATTTATCATTAACTTTCGTCTTGATTTCACTTTTAATATTATCTGTAGTTGGTGCCTTTATATCATCAGGTGTCTGAGTCCTTAAAATTGAAATTACCAGGTCCCTGATCTGTGGATTTCGCTTGTTTAATTCTTCGTTTAATTTGGCATGGCTAACTTCAAATACGATACTTGCTTTCAAAAACTGATAATTCTGGTTTTCGGCAAAGTTTACCGTGAAATCTCCTAGTTGATATGTAGGACCAATTTCATCTTTTTCTTCCTTTTGTTCACTTTCTTTACCGGTTACACTTCCTAAACTTACTTGTTCGGGATTAACGAACTTGACCATGACAAAACCAATTATAGATAAAACTAAAACTATTGAAACAGCTATTATGATTAATCTCATCAAGCCGTTATTTCCTTCTTCTTCCGCCAAAGTTATTCACTCCCTACTTCTTGATTTATCGTAGTGTTCATTATTACTACTTCTACTCGTCTGTTGACCGCTCTATTGGATGGATTTGTATTTTTCTTCAGCGGTCTATATTTTGAATATCCTGCTGCAGATAGTCGGGCAGGATTTATATCTCCATTTTCAATGAAGTACTTGATTACTTTTACCGCTCTCGCAGTTGACAGTTCCCAGTTTGAGGGATACTGACTGTTACTGATCGGCAGATTATCGGTATGTCCATCTACCTTCACATTGTTATTGATACCTTCAATATTTCGGCCGATTTCATCCAGTACTTTTTTCCCGGTGGGTTTAATAATTGCTTCCCCTATATCATAAAGTATTTCCCCGGTCATTCTGATCACTAGACCTTTTTTTGTCATCTCCACACTTACCTTATCCTGAAGCTCATTTTCTGCTATAAAGCCCTGCATATTCTTATACACCTTGCCTAAATTGGTCTGGGAGGGATTGAAATATTCGCCCTGCATCCCTTCGTCTAAAACATCACTTTCACTGATCGTTTGACCGCCTTCCATTACACCCAATTGGTTCTGTAAAGCTGACATGAAACCCTGAAACTTCTGTAAGTCAATTACAGAAAAGGAATAAAGAAGTACAAAAAATACTAATAGCAAGGTCATTAAATCTCCAAAGGTCGTCATCCAGGCCGGTGAACCCGTATTATTTTCTTCATTGTTGGAATTACGTTTTCTTCTAGGCATTCTCACCCACCACTCTACTGGTATCTACCTGTTCTTCACTGGCCGCATCTCCGGGCTGTTCTTTTGATAAGAAAGCCTGCAGTTTTTCCTCAATTATTCTTGGATTCTCACCAGCTTGAATTGACAGGATACCTTCAATCATAAGTTCCTTTATTAAAACTTCTTCCTGACTCTTAACTTTCAATTTATTAGCTAGAGGTATGAAAAAGAGGTTTGCTAAAAAGGCTCCGTAAAGAGTTGTTATTAAGGCGACAGCCATACCGGATCCTAATTTACTGGGATCATCCAACTCACTCAGCATCTGGATTAATCCAATTAAAGTACCAATCATACCAAATGCTGGCGAAAGCTGTCCCATCTTATCAAAGATACCTTTACCTAAAGAATGTCTTCCTTCCATATAGGCAAGTTTGGTTTCCATGATATCTTTAACGAGTTCTGGTTCTGTGCCATCCACAACTAGCTGGATGCCTTTTTCTAAATAGGGGTCATCAATTTCTTGAATGTCCTGTTCAAGTGTTAAAAGCCCTTCTCTTCTGGCTTTTTTAGCTAGATTAACAAGTATTTCAATTATACTGTCCGAATCAATATCATTATCAGTAAATGCTATTTTGAGAAGTGATGGTATTTTCTTCAAATCAGATAGCGAGAAACTTACAAAGGTACCGGCAAGCGTACCACCTAAAACGATCATGATAGACTGAACACTTAAAAATATGATGGCATTACCGCCTAAAAAGATCGCTCCCACTACTAATATTATTCCTAATGCTATACCTATTACTGTACTTAGATTCATCTTTTTCACTCCTCATCCAACATAAGACTGTTAAATATTTTCCGCTTGTAATCGATGACTTTATCGATAACATCATCAACAGAGTCTTCAACTAAAATTCTTTTGTGTGTTGTTAGTTCAACTATTGTATCCGGTGTTGATTTAACTGTTTCAATAAGGTCTGCATTAACTGTAATCTCTTCCCCGTTTAACCTAACCAATTTTATCATCAAACCACCTACCCCTAGGTTTAGATTGTGGGGCCTAATATTAGGCCCCACTTATATTTCATCTTTTATCTCTTAATATTTACCAATCCCTGCAGCATTTCATCAGAGGTTGTTATGACTTTTGAGTTAGCTTGAAAACCTCTCTGTGAGGTAATCATCTTGGTAAACTGTTCAGCTAAGTCTACATTGGACATTTCAAGCTTACTTGATGAAATGAAGCCTTTTCCACCACTACCGGCCGCTCCTACTTTGGGATAACCGGAGTTGTTGGAAACAGAAAACATGGTCTCTCCACTTTTATTTAAGCCTTCTGGGTTGGCAAATTCAGCTACACCAATTTGAGCTAATGTCTTGTTATACCCATTGTCAAAAGATCCCACAATGGTACCGGAATCATTAATGGTGAAGTCTTTTAATTCACCCTGTGAATATCCATCAGCTTGGTCTAAATCAGCTGTCATATCTCCTTCATATTGGGTTAATTGAGCGAAATCTAAGGTGATTTCCTGACCCTCAGCAGCTCCACCATTAGGTGTAAGTTGTAAATTTACAGTTTGTCCTGATTTGATTTTCCCATTTTCATCAAATTCTATTTGGTGATTAGAACCTCCAAACCAACTTCCAGTACCTGCTGTGGCAGAGGCTCCAGAAACATCTACACTACTTTCATTAATGACCCATTGATTTTGTCCATTTTTAAGGAGATCAAATGTCACATTATGCTCTACACCTTGTGAATCGTAAATACTGGTAGAAACAGTTTGTTTATTGTTGGTTTCTAAATTTACTGTTTGATCAGGAGAAGAACCCTCAAATAAATTGGTAACATTAATGTGATCTCCAATGCTCGCAACATCAATATCAGTTCCAGCAGTAGTTCCACCATCTACATCAGTGAGAGATATCGTGCCACCTGCAATTGAATTGGTTCCACTGCCATCGTATATCTCTTTTATTGTTCCATCTGCATTTAATACTAAGGTACCACTGTAATTATTGTTTGAAGTATCAGAAAATATTGTATCCTCACTATCAGCATTCAAGCTGAAGTCCCATACATTTTCCTCTTCACCTTTAGATAATGAAACATTAATATTATCTGTTTCATTACCATCATCTACTTCAAAAGTATCTGATCCATCTGTAAAATTTAATTCATCCAGAGTAGGATTCAAGTTATCTCCATAACTTGCTTCTGTAGTAGCAGAAGCATCCATTGTTTCATCCAATGATATGTCTTCCAGACTGTCCATATTGGTCTCCTGAATTTCACCGCTCTCATTAGCCACCCAGCCTTGTACTCTATTACCACTGGCTGAGTTCACAAGATAACCTTCTTCATCAAAAGAAGTATTTCCAGCTCTTGTATATAGGTTTTGGTTTCCATCATTGACAATAAAGAAACCGTTACCTTGAATTGCTACATCTGTCTCTTTGCCAGTGGACTGTAAACTTCCCTGGCCCATGTTTTTATCTATACTGCCAAGTTGTACACCTAAACCGATCTGTTTAGGATTTGTACCTCCGCGGCCTCCCTGGGGGGAAGACGCTCCATTTATGGTCTGACTTAACATCTCTTTAAAGGTAACTCTACTTCCTTTAAATCCGGTAGTGTTTACATTTGATATATTGTTACCAATAACATCCATCTGTTGTTGGTGTGCTTTTAAGCCGGACACACCTGCATACATTGATCTTAGCATTTTAAATTATCAACCTTTCCTTTACGCTGGCAGAATGCCTCTGTCAGTTAGCACTCTGTGGCTCCCGTAAAGGGTCCTGCCATCTAACCAGCTTAATTTTTATTTTTATTTCATCAGTACTGTTGAATCAATATTAGTAAAGACT
>DATGCJ010000051.1:0-4758 GCA_035312025.1 Halanaerobiales bacterium
TTGATCCACTATCAACAGCTGTATTACTAGAAAAAAATGAAAGTGCAAAAGAAATGCTGAAATACTTTTTCAAATAAGATGCAACTAATATTGGGCTCCTGAAAAGGAGCTCCAGACTGTAGACAAAGTCACAAGATAAGCATGATATCTTGTGGCTTTTTTTTGCGGAAAAAGGCGCTAAATACTATATTTATAGGGACTTTAACCCATTTTTGTGATATAATGGATATAAGAGGTGAGGAAAAAAATGATGAGTAAAAATAATAATATAAAAAGAAATCAAATACAGTTTTTAGCAATAGATGATCTAGTCCCTGAAGACCATTTACTAAGAGATATTGAAAGAGCAATCGATTTTGACTTCATATATGATTTAGTTGAGGATAAATATTCTTCTAATCTTGGACGTCCCAGTATAGATCCAGTAATGTTAATAAAAATTGTATTAATCCAGTACTTATATGGCATAAGGAGTATGCGACAAACAATAAAAGAAATCGAAGTTAACGTTGCTTATCGTTGGTTTTTAGGATTAGACCTCACCCAAAAAGTACCTCACTTCAGCACTTTTGGAAAAAACTATACCCGTCGTTTTAAAGATACAGATTTATTTGAACAAATTTTTATTAAGATATTGGAAGAATGTTTTAAGTGTGATTATGTAGACCCAACGATTACATATATAGATGCAACTCATGTAAAAGCTTGTGCAAACAAAAATAAAGCGATTAAGAAGGTAGTAAAAAAGGAATCACGTTTTTATGAAAAAGATTTAAAAGAAGAGATAAAAAATGACAGAAAAAAGCACGGCAAAAAACCACTTAAAGACAAAAAAGAACCTGATGATAAGAAAATCAATGTAAGTACTTCTGATCCAGAAAGCGGCTTATTTCATAAGGGAGAGCACAAACGAGTCTTTGCTTATACCAGCCAAACAGCTTGTGATAAAAATGGCTGGATACTAGGATATACAGTACATGCTGGTAATAAACACGATAGCATAACTTTTCCCGATATATATGAGAAAGTTAAAGAATTAGGTGCCCAAACCATTGTTATGGATGCAGGGTATAAAACCCCTGCGATAGCAAGAAGAGTTATTAAAGATGGAATCACACCGATTTTACCATATAAAAGACCAATGACAAAGAAGGGTTTTTTTTATAAGAAAGAATATGTTTATGATGAATATTATGATTGTTATATTTGCCCCAATAATCAGGTACTTAAATACTCAACTACAAATCGAAATGGATACAGAGAATACAGAAGTGATAAATATGTCTGTAAGAAGTGTCCCTATTTAGACCAATGTACAAAAAGCAAAAATCATACGAAAATAGTAACTAGACATATTTGGCAAAAATATATCGAAAAATGTGAGGATATAAGACATACAATAGGAAACAAAGAAATTTACAAAAAAAGAAAAGAAACAATAGAAAGAATCTTTGGAAATGCCAAAGAGAATCATGGTATGAGGTATACTCAAAAAATTGGAAATGCCCGGATGAAAATGAAAGTCGGGCTTACTTTTGCATGCATGAATCTTAAGAAACTGGCTAAAATGAAGAAAAAACAGGGATTATTAGGTCCACTAACCCCTGTTTTTTCTCAACTTTCTTTATTGTTTAATTTTAAAGCTATTTCTACAAAATTAAGCACTTTAAGCTTGGTTGCCTAATCCGTTTTGTCTACAATCTGGGGCTCCTGAAAAGGAGCTCTTTTTTATCTTGGTACTTATAAATTAAGTACTTTTAAAAAGGTATAATTTGTTAATTATTACAAATTTAAGTTATTTATTATAAAATGAAGGAAATCAAGGATTTTTTAAGAATTAATTAAATTGGAAAAATAAATTATAGGCGGGTTTATCTGCAATTGAAAAATTACGCAAAAAAAGATATAATTGATATTAGAAAGATATTTAATACTTCTCAGCAATGACTACTGTTTCTTAATATTATATCCAAATCATTTATTGATATTCTTACCTTTGATATTATCCTTTCAATAAAATTTTTTGCCAATTTATATATTCATAATTTTTACAATATTGTAAATAATGATTCCCGCCGCATCTTTCTATGTATTAATCTTCAAGAGGGAGGTGGTCTAAAAAATTATAATTAAGTTTTAACTAGCTGTACTTAATTATATAAAATTTAAGGGGGTTTATTGATGTTACTTAATAAAAAAGCGTTAGTATTACTTCTTACATTTACACTGGTCTTCTCTTTTTCCTTTGCCCTGCAGGCTCAGGAAGAAGTAGAGATTTTCAGTTGGTGGACCGGTGGTGGTGAAGAAGAAGGTCTGCAAGCCTTATTTGAAATTTTCAATGAAAATTATCCCGATATTGAGATTATAAATGCAACAGTTGCTGGTGGTGCTGGTACCAATGCAAAAGCTGTTTTAAAAACCAGAATGGTCGGTGGCAACCCACCCGATTCCTTCCAGGTTCACGGTGGAGCTGAGTTGATCGATACTTATGTCAAAACCGACATGATGGAACCAATCACTCCTTTATTAGAAGAATGGGGAGTAAAGGACAAATTTAACCAGCAGATCCTTGATATGTCTAGTTATGAAGGAGAAATCTATTCAATTCCTGTAAATGTTCACAGAGGTAATATAATGTTCTATAACAAATCTATCTTAGAAGAACATAATATTGAACCACCTACCAACCTCTATACCTTTATTGAATCAATGAAAAAGTTAAAAGAAGCTGGTGTTACACCACTCGCCTTAGGTGATAAAAATAAATGGACAGCTACCCATCTATTTGAAAGTATCATGGTTTCAACCTTAGGTCCATTTAAATATAATGGTCTCTGGGATGGTACAACTTCTTTTGATGATCCTGGTATAAGAGAAGCATTAGTTGCATTTAAAGGAATCATGAACTATGTAAATGAAGACCATGCTGCTTTAACCTGGCAGGATGCTACCCGCCGAGTTTATGACGGCGAAGCAGCCTTTAATGTAATGGGGGACTGGGCTGAAGGCTATCTTAAAACTCTCGGCTGGACACCTACCGAAGAATTTGGTTGGGTAAATGTACCTGGTACCCGAGGTAGTTTTATGGTTATAACTGATACCTTTGGACTACCGAAAGGCGCACCCCATCCTGAGGGAGCTAAAGCATGGTTAAAGACTGTAGCTTCTAAAGAAGGACAGGATACATTTAATCCTATCAAGGGATCAATTCCAGCCCGTATAGACGCCGATAAGAGTAAATATGATCCTTATCTAACCGATTCTATGGAAGACTTTGCAACAGTTACCTTGACTCCTTCAATTGCACATGGTTCAGCAGCACCTGAAGGCTTTGTAACTGCTCTAAATGATATCATTAACTCCTTTATTACAACCGGTGATGTTGACCAAGCCCAACAAAGAATTAAAGATGCTGCCAGTGAATATCTAGATATTTAAGTACTTAAAAAGCCCCCTGTAAGTGGGGGGCTTTCTTATTTCATGGAGGTGATTTTAAATGAAGCAGAAAACAAAGAACTTACTCATTTCTCTGGGACTCCTTTCCCCCTCAATCGTCCTGGTGGGTGTTTTTGTTTACGGCTTTATAGCGCGGACCGTTCAGATATCTATTTTAGATTGGAATACTTTTGCTAAATTATTACGGGCTGAAAAGGACTATGTGGGATTGAAAAATTACTTAAATCTTTTTATGGATCCTAGATTTCAGACCGATCTCTGGAATACCCTCTTTTTTACTGGTTTCTTTATCATTGGTTCCCTAACTATCGGTATTCTTTTATCAATATTATTAAATGACAAACCAAAAGGGGGATATATTTTTCAAAATATTTACCTGTTCCCCATGGCTATCTCTTTTGTAGTTACCGGTACAGTTTGGCGCTGGATATTTTCTCCGGGTACTTTACCCAATAATCCTTATGGTATAAACTTACTATTTGAAAAACTCGGCCTTACTTCACTGCAGTGGAGCTGGTTTACAAGTACAGAAAGTGTTTTCTTTTTTAATATAGCCCTTATCCCCGTGATAATTGCTGCCATCTGGCAGTTTTCCGGTTATACAATGGCTATGTGGTTGGCGGGATTGAGAGGCATGGATGAACAGTTGATCGAAGCTGCTAAAATTGATGGAGCTACACCCTGGCAGATATTTAGATACATCCTCTTCCCTATCCAAAAACCAATTACCCTTTCAGCCGTGATTATCTTAGCTCACGTCTCATTAAAAGCATTTGCCTTAATCTATTCCATGACAGGCAGTGGCCCCAATAATGTTACCGATATTCCGGCTGTATATATGTTTGAGGCTACCTTTAGATCAAATAGGTATTCAATCGGTTCAAGTATAGCTATTATATTATTAATCTTAGTTGGATTATTGATTATACCTTACCTGGTCAATAGTTTTAGAGAGGAGTCCTAAAATATGTTTGCTAAAATGAAATCGAAAAAAGCCATAATATATCTTGTCTTAATATTATTTGCTCTCTTCTTCCTGCTGCCGATGTACGTATTGATAATTACAAGCTTTAAAAGCTTTGCTGAAGTTTCTGTCAAAACCATGTGGGACTTACCTCAGCAGATGTCCTTAAATGGGTTTATTACGGCCTTAAATAAGTTAGCACCTAACTTATTAAACAGTTTTTACTTAGTTATACCTGCTACCCTAATCTCAGCCATGTTAGGTTCAATAAATGGTTATGTCCTCTCCCACTGGAAGTTTAAAGGGGCAGATACACTTTTCGCTGTCTTATTATTTGG
>DATGCJ010000052.1:0-9139 GCA_035312025.1 Halanaerobiales bacterium
TTTCATCGCTTTCGCAGACATCAGAACTTCTGGTACAAACATATCGCCTGCTTTAAATCTTTTACCTACAATATTCATTCCATTTATTAAGCCCTTATTAATTATTTCGTTGGGCTCTGTACCTTCATCAACTGCTTTTTGAGTTAATTCATCAACCAAATCCTGTTTACCATTTATAACGGCATCAGCCATCTTTTCAAAATCAGCCACTAATCTATACCTCCTTAAGGTTTTTATCCCTATTTATTTTTCTTTTCTTTGTCTCTGTTTGCTTCTCTTTCTTCTGCTTTTTCAATAATTTCATCTATTTTAGCCTTTACTTCATCAGACAGAGGTTTAACTTCATGGTTTTCTACAATATCATGTACTTTTTCTTTAATTCTTTCGCCCATAGTTGAACTATTGGCCTGGGACTTCCAGCCGTCATATCTCATTCTATTGATCAGAGTTGGGAACCAGGTTTCATCTCTAAAGTGTTTAACGGTGTGGTCTTCTCCTAAGAAGTGTCCACCCGGACCAACCTCATCTACAACATCAACTGCGAGGTGTTCATCATCAACTTGAATACCTCTCATGATTCTTTTTACCATACCGATTATTTCATCACCCATGACCAGCTGATCAAGTGATCCAACCTGTCCAGAAGCTGTATAACCAACATCATGGACCATGTTAGCTCCGGACTGAGCTGCCATCAGAATACTCATCGCTGATTCAGCTGCAGCCTGTCCGTCAAGAGTATGGGAATCTGTACAGCCACCGGTTCCGAAGATCGGGATACCCATATAATGGGCAACTTCGGCAATACCGGCCTGAAGTAGATGGAACTCGGGTGAACCATAACTATAGATCGTGGTCTTCATATCCATGATTCCATAAACTCCACCCATAATGATAGGTGTACCTTTACGGACCAGCTGGGAAACTACTATTCCGGCAATACTTTCTGAAATACCTTGTACTATAGTACCTGCCATAGTGGCGGGTGTAGTCGCCCCAGACATTACACAGGGTGTATAGACTATCGGTATCTTGTTTTTAGCTGCAAATACTACTTTCGCAATTGCTTCGCGTGAGTGTAATAAAGGAGAAGTTGGTTCAGAATAGAGGAACATAAATGGTTTTTTCTGAAGTTCTTCTAATCCTCCCCTTACAGCAGAAGCAATATCGATTATATCCTGGTACTGATCGATATCAAAACCCCAGTGAACTATCGGTTTTGTTGTATTTTCCACTAATGCTTTAAAAGCATAAACATCAGCAATATTATCTGTAACTCCGGTGGGAGTACCTAAATCCATCGCAAAGTCTATGTTTGGTAGGGCATCTACAACCTTACCTACCCGAACTGTGTCTTCCAGGACTGGTCTCCTTCTTTCACCTGTATCTGGATCTTTGTGATAGGTATTGGTCGGACCAGGTCCATAATATGTTTTATTATCATGGATATTTAACTTGCGATTTCCATCTCTATCATAAAGTAGGATCTTGGAAGGGGCACTATCAACGGCCCATTCACTTAAACTAATCGGTATTTTAACTACTTTATCTTCTACCCAGCAGCCTGCTTCTTCCAAATATTCACGAGATTCATCATCAAAGATCTTTACCCCGGTTCTTTCCAGTACCTCGAGGGCTGCATAAAATATTTCTTCTCGTTCCTGCTCAGTTAAAGACTGAAAATTTACTGTCTTATTTACATTATATCTTGAGCGTACGTATCTACTCATCTTTTCACCGTCCTTTCATTACTTTTCATTAATCAGTTCAAAAGCTAAATCCTTGGCTGAAGCTGCATCAGGTGCCCAGCCGTCTGCGCCAATTTCATCTGCGAATTCTTTCGTGACTGGTGCTCCACCAACCATTATCTTGACTGAGTCTCTTAAGCCTTCTTCTTCTAAGACTTCAATTGTATCACGCATTGCTAACATTGTGGTAGTTAAGAGTGCACTCATCCCTAATACATCTGGCTTATGTTCTCTCACTTTTTCAGCGAACTCATCCGGATCAATATCGGTGCCGAGGTTAACAATTTCTAATCCACCACTTTCCATCATCATACCTACCAAGTTTTTACCAATATCATGTAGGTCACCTGATACGGTTCCTAAAAGAACCTTGCCTTCCGAAGGCATTTCACCCTCTAGTAGTAATGGCTTGACGATATTCATGCCGGCCTTCATCGCTTTAGCTGACATTAGTACTTCCGGTACAAACATGTCCCCCGCTTTAAATCTCTTACCAACAACGTTCATGCCGTTGATCAAACCCTTTTCAATAATCTCATTAGGTTCAATTCCTTCATCAACAGCCTTTTCAGTTAGTTCTACTACTGTGTCCTGATTACCGCTAATCACGGCATCAGCCATTTTTTCATAGTCTGCCAATATTATTCCCTCCTCTTAATTAATAGTTTTTTTGTTTAAAGATAACCTAGATTTGAATAACTAATCATGATTAGATGAATCTTAAAAAAATATGGGGAAGCTGGAATGTTAGCCATATTCCAGCTTTTCCCCTTTATTTACTTTTTTCTATTAAGCCAGTTCTGGCTCTTCCTCTATATCTTCGTACTTACCGACTCCTTTAGCCTTCTTTTTGCGTTCAAGATGTAAGTCTTTAAGTAGGCAGTAGATCATAAAGAACATTATGATCATAAATGGAAATCCACTAACAACAGAAGCAGTCTGTAAAGCTGATAGACCACCGGTAAAGATTAATATCGCTGCTATTGCCCCCTCGCTTACTCCCCAGAATACTCTTAAAGGACGAGGTGGATTTGGATTTCCACCTGAAGTCAGCATACCATTTACATATGTAGCTGAGTCAGATGATGTTATAAAGAAGAGTGTAACTGATAGTGTTCCGAGGAATATTAGGAATTTGGCAAGCGGCAGCGTTGCTAAGGCTGCATAAAATCCGGCAGCTTCACTTTGTTCCACCGCTTCAATGAGGCCTTGTCCCCCTTCACCTAGTGCAACATGAAGTCCTGTACCTCCAAATACAGCAAACCATATTAAACTTACTAATACAGGTACAAACAAGGAACCAATAACAAATTCTCTAATTGTTCTACCTCTGGAAACACGGGCAATAAAGGTTCCAACAAAGGGTGCCCATGCGATCCACCAGGCCCAGTAGAAAATAGTCCAGGCCGGTAACCAGGCATTGTCCATAATTGCATCTGACATAAAGGACATTTCCACAATGTGCTGCAAGTATTGCCCCAGTGAATTAGTAAATAATCTTAGAATAAAGAGAGTAGGTCCGATTAGTACAACAAATATCATTAAGATAGACATTATCCATACATTAACTTTACTAAGATATCTAATACCTCTATCTATACCGGTTATGGTTGATATCACAGCTGCTGCTGTAACCACAATGACAACAACGATCTGGGCTCCTGTTGAGGCGGAAGCAATCCAGTTTAACTGTGCTAATCCGGCTACGATTGACATCGCACCTAAGCCAAGAGAAGTAGCCAGTCCAAAGAGGGTAGCATAAACACCGATTATATTAATCAGTCTACCCCAACCTGTATCTAGGTTTTCTTTTCCTATGATAGGTTCTAAAGTTGAACTTAATAACATTGGTAATCCTTTGTGGTAGGAAAAGTATGCTAAAGAACCACCAACTATGATGTAAATTGACCAGGGATGTATACCCCAGTGGAAAAAGGAAAGTCTCATTGCATTAATAGCTGCCTGTTGGGTTTCAGCAGTTGCATTTGCTGCTGCACCCGTGGCAGGCCAGATATAATGCCAGATCGGTTCTGATACACTCCAAAATACAAGTCCAATTCCCATCCCAGCACTAAATAACATAGAAAACCATTCAAAACGCGTATACTTTGGTTCTTCATCTGGATCTCCTAATTTTATTTCACCAATTTTGCTAATCATAATATAAATGGCTACTAATACAAAAAGAGTACCACCCAACATAAAAGACCATCCAAGCTGTTGGGTTACAAAGTTAAAGGAGACATCAGCAGCTACTCTAAGACTATCAATACCAAATACTCCCCACAATACAAATAAAATGGTCAAGATAAAGGCAATCCAAAAAGTCTTATTTTCTGACCAGGATTTACGCAATAATATCACTCCTTATAATTTGACCCACTACTCGACTAATCGTTTTTTACTAATTAATCAAATAAGAAAGTATTAAATGAATGTCTTCACCCCTTTGTTTTCAAATTTTGAACTGTATTTTTTAACCACCCCCTTATATATTATTATTTTTAACCATATTACAAATATATACAATTTTCTTAATATTAAGATTATTAATATTTAAAGAAAATATCGAAATTGAATATTTCGATTTTCAACTTTTTAATAATGCTTTGTTATCGATGATTGAACTTATGTATTTCATAAAAGTGGCTGTTGCCTGTTTGGGATCATATTCAAGGCGGTTATTAACCATTAGGGAAAGCATACCATGGTAAATAAGCCTTATCCTCTCATCTACTTCTTCTGCTACTTCTGTGGTGAAGTAACCTGCTTCTATACATGGTTTGATATGAATTGAACACCTTTTGGAAAGTTCGGATTCTAATAACATGGGAATATATCTTTTGGGAATATTATCTAACTCTTCTGGGAAAAGCTGATAATATTTTTTAAATAAGTTTTCAGAACTATCTCCTATATTCTCGGTAAAGATTGCGTAAAAGATATTTGGATTTTCAAAAGAGTTTTTAGAAAAACACTCCCATATTAATAGGTACTTATCTAATTCATCCTCACTTTTATTAAGATAAAATGGAATAGCTTTTACATAATCATCTAAAAAACTGATCGAACCAAAGAATATTAGTTGGTTTAGGTTATCAAAGTAATTATAGATTGAGGCACTGTTATATCCTGCTACTTTAGCGATTTTTCTAATTGTGACATTCTCAATACCCTCTTCATTTATCACCTTCCTTACAGAATTAATAAATGCTCGCAAGATCCTCTTCTTCTTAATGTCATCTTGACTAAACTGTATCATATAATCACTTCTCCATTTTAGGGAGTCAAATATTTAATTTTAGCCTGTCTAAAAAGTTAATTTATTATTAATCATTTTTAGTATTTTAAACATGTTTAATTATTAACCACGTTTTCCTATTTCTTTATAATAAATAAAATTCCTTCTTTTTTATACAAGTTATTATTATCACAATTAAAATAATCATCTTGAAAACTAAACGTGTTTGTTATATTATTACATTGTTAAGAATAATATAAAAAATAACATATTAAATAAATTACTTATTTTATTATTCTTCTAGTATAAATAATAGAGGGTGAGTGTAAAAATATGATAGATTTCGACAAAGATGACGTAAAAGTAAAACGGATTATAAAATTGTTTGTAAGTTCTACGATTGATATTATTGAAGAAAGTGGTTTAGAACAGGTCACGGTGCGTGAAGTAGCTAAAATCTCTGGATATAATCCGGCCACTATCTATAATTATTTTGATAACAGCCGGCAGCTGATCTTCTTTGCTTCCTTAAACTTTATGAAAGATTACTTTAAGGGCATTGAAAAAATAATTGAACAAGATCAAGATCCCTTAGATAATTACTTAAACCTATGGAGGGAGTTTTGTCGTTACTCCTATCAAAATCCCAAAATTTATTATTCAATATTTGGGGAAAATATTGATGAAAGTCCCAAGGTCTTAATCGAAAAATATTTTAAACTGTATCCAGATGACTTTAAATATTCACCAGCCGATTACCTACCGGTTCTAACTGACTCTTTCGCCAAGGATAATGTAACTAAACCATTAAGAATATGTGTGAACAAAGGCTGTTTCACGCTCAAGCAGGCCAAAAAGATCGATGAAGTAAATATGTTTTTTTATCAGGGTATGCTTTCTTTACTTGTCAATCAAAGGGTCTCCTACTCTGTTGAAAAGGCAACTAAAAAAACTGTGGACCACATAAAACAGGTCATTAATAATGTAGTGCTTGAAAACAGTGAAAAGAGATTAGAAGAAATTGACTTTTAAAAGAAATATTCTTAAAATTTAAGGAGGATTTATTGTGAGGGAAATTTATCTTGATAATGCTGCTACAACCCGCCACAAGCCGCAGACCGTGATCAATGCCGTCCAGGAATTCATGACAGAACTTAACTGTAGTCCCGGGCGGGGTGGTTATGAATGTGCAATACAGGCCGGTCGTCAGATAATGGATACCAGATTTCTTATTTCCGATTTCTTTAACGCCGGTGAAGTTGAAAGCATTCTATTTACTAAAAATGTTACAGAATCTTTAAATATATTGATCAAGGGATTATTAAAAGATGGTGACCATGTTATTACCACTTCACTTGAACATAATGCAGTGCTTAGACCTCTTAATCAACTAGAGGAAAAAGATATGATTGAGGTCAGTTATGTTGAAGCTGATCAAGAAGGAATCTTAGACCCTTCCTTAATTGAAGATGCGGTTAAGGATAATACTAAACTGATTATCCTAAACCATGCCTCCAATGTAACTGGTACTATCTTACCGGCGGCCGAAGTTGGTGAAATCGCCAAAAAGCATGATATTTTCTATGCTTTGGATACCGCTCAAACCGCTGGTGTACTTGATATTGACTTTGAAAAATTAAATTTAGATTTTCTCGGATTTACCGGTCATAAAAGTCTTTTGGGTCCCCAGGGTACCGGTGGGATGGCGATCAGCGAACGATTAGCTGATGAGATGGAAACCCTGATTGCCGGTGGTACCGGTAGTTTATCGGAAACGGTTAAACAACCCGATTTTTTACCCGATAAGTTTGAAAGCGGTACCCTTAATACACCGGGCATTGTCGGTCTAAAAGCCGGTATTGAATATATCAATGAGGTTGGGATTAAATCTATTCACAACCATGAAATAAGATTACTGGAAAGATTTTTAGAAGGTTTGAAGAACCTGGATAAGGTTACGGTTTACGGTTCAACCGATTTAGATAAAAAAGTGCCCACTGTACCTTTAAGGGTGAAAGGTTATGATCTGGGAGATTTAGGTTTTAAATTAGCTGAGAAGTTTGGAATCATGGTCAGGTCTGGACTACACTGTGCCCCTCTTGCCCATAAGACGATTGGTACTTTTCCCGATGGTGCTTTAAGGTTCTCGATTGGTTGGCACACAACTGAAGAAGATATTGACTATGCTTTAGAAACCTTAGCTAAATTATAAGGAGCTTAACATAAATAATTTAATAAATAAATCCGGGTGATTTTATGGAAAATAAGCTGAATCTAAAAGAAAAAGGAACTATTGTATTTAAAAGATTAGTTAAAAGATATATAAACCATGATATTTCAGCTTATGCGGCCTTGATGGCTTTCTTTTTAACACTTTCCCTTTTTCCTTTTTTGATTATTCTCTTTGCTGTTTTAGGTCAGCTATCTTTAGATACAAACTGGATTATTAGCGCGTTAGAACTTTTCTTCCCGAGTGAGGTCCACGGACTTGTCATGGAATTCATAAGACAGAACATTATCCTCAAGGACTTTAGTGTTCTGTCTTTATCAGTTGTAGGTGCTCTTTGGGCTTCCTCCCGCGGGATAAGAGCCTTGATGTTATCTTTAAATATGGCCTATGAAGTTAAAGAAACTAGAAATTATTTTGTTGTAAAACTAATTGATATATTATATACTCTTCTCATTATTATTGGTATTGTTTTTCTGCTTACCTTACCCAATATAGGGAGAGAATTTTTAAGATATATTGATACTTATATTACAATCGATTCCCGCCTAATAGAATTGATAGGGATCTTTAAACTGACTGCCCTACCGGTAACAATCGTTCTTATTATTTCAACTTTATATATGCTTTTACCCAATAAAAAGCAGCCTTTTAAAAAGGTAGTGCCGGGCACAATATTTACGGTAATAGGCTGGACTATTTTATCATACCTATTCTCACTTTTTGTTAACTATATAGCTAACTATTCCTTAATATATGGTTCGCTTTCAACAATTATTATCTTAATGCTCTGGCTTTATTTTTCCAGTATCATTCTTATCCTGGGGGGAGAATTAAATTCGGTGGTAAAAGAAATTTAACTCTTATTATAATTTAAATTATTAAGGAGCAATTATTATGAGTGATATGGTTAAACACGTAATCGTTGGTGATATGTTAGGTACCCTTTCAGCTTACTTTAATAAACCTATAATTAATAATAGTGTCTTTGCCTTTGGACTCGGTTTTATCAGTCATGCTGTCTTGGACTATACAGAAAATGATTATGTGGTTAACTGGTTTAATAAAAGTGAATTCACAGCTGCCTTACCCTTCCTTATTTTTCAAATCACTGTAACAGCTATCTTACTATGGGTTTTTATTTATAATAATAAAAAATACAGCAGTGAGTATACCAGACTAAGAATAATCGCAGTTATCGGGGCTATTTCTCCTGATCTAATCGATGCCCTCTACTCTACCATTAATCCCGCCGCCTGGTACAACGGCCAGTTGATTTTCCCCTGGCATTCCCTGCAGGCGGGCTCTGATAAGTTTATCATGTCCATGTATACCACGATGGCTATTACGGTTGTTTTTATTATAACAAGGTATTTATTTTACAAGTATCTATTTACCAAGGAACTGATCTATCCGGAAGCTAAAGAACACCATCTACAAGAAACTCCGGTTGAAGATAGTTATCCTAATTAAAAAATGAATAATTAGTCGATTCCCAGTCTGTTTTATTGACTGGGTTTTTTTATTTTTACCTTTCTCCACTTCTGATTATCTATCTTATTTTAATTCATCATTCTATAATTTTTACTATTATGCTATTTTCAAGCTTTATAATTTGCAAAATCTTTACATTTTCTTTATAGCAAATTTTACTTTAACTGTTACGATATATATGTAAAGGAGTGGAGAAAAAATGAAAATATTAAACTATGGTATTGATATATTTTTAATAGGCTATATGATCTACTTTCTCCTATTCGTATTTCTCGGTCTTAGGACAAAAAAGAATAATGACTTAAAAGAACCGGCCAATAGGTTTGCGGTAGTCATACCGGCCCATAATGAAGAAAAGGTAATAGATAAATTGATTGAAAACTTACGCAACTTAAATTATCCGAAAGATCTTTATGACATATATGTGGT
>DATGCJ010000053.1:0-40955 GCA_035312025.1 Halanaerobiales bacterium
TTTATGACGAGGCTTTTCATCTCAAACCGGTTGGCATAGGCTTTATCAAGTTGGGTCTGTAGTTTTTCTTCTAAAGCTGGTATGTCAGGCTGTTTGAGTGTAAAATCTGTATTATCAAGTTCTAATAAGTCAGCCAGCCTTTTTTTGGCAATCTTTAGATCATTTTCAGCTGTTAGTATGGACTGCTTTGTCTTATTGAGTTCAATTTTAACTTCATTAACATCACTTTTTACAACAAGACCGGCTTCATAATTTTTCTGTACACTATCTAAATGACTTTCAACTAATTTTAGGGAGTTCTTTTGAATTTCTACCAGGCTTTCTTTGATCAGTACGTTAAAATATGATTGAATAACGGCATTTAAATTATCATTTAAGGTCTGTTCGTATTTAAGATTATTTAATTGGACCGCTTTTTCACTCAGGTTAACGCTATTTCTAACCTGGCCGCCTAAATAGAGCGGTTTGTTTACGGTTAGGGTTGTATTATAATTATCCTGGGGTTGGTCTTCAAAAGAAACGGGAATAAACTGGTATTTAGTCGCTGGTTGACCAAAAAAGGTGGTCTGTCCAGTAGGTCTCAATATATACTCCGATGGAGATTGGGGTGCTTCTCCCAATCTTGTATAGGAGGTCTGAAGAGTTACCTCTGGGGCTAAACCTTTTTCTGCTATTTTTAAGTCAAGTTGGGAGGCCTGTATATCTCTTTTGGCATTTTCCAACTGATTACTGTTATTTAAAAAGTACTGAACTGCTTTATCCAGGCTCATCTCCTCAGCAGATATTGTAACTGTATTAGCTATTAAAAATAGTAAAATGAAAAAAGTTAGAAACAATTTACTTTTTTTCATTATCAGGTTCCCTCCTATCTAAACCATGCATAATAAAATCATAGATTTTTTTAGTTCTTGTTTCAATATCTCCCTTAATACCACAGCTAAAATTATTATGGGCACTATTGGTGGTATTAATTATCATAAGGGCATATTCATCACTTTTACCCGCCCGAAAAGTTCCTTTTTCAATACCTTTTTGAATTGTATTCTCTAAGACCTGCACCATCTGTTTGTGTCTTTTTTCCATCGTGTCTTTAAAATCTCTGTTTATCACATCTGTATTACTAATCAACATCCTTGCCACATCATAGTTGTTTTCAATAAATTCGATCCTGTCTCTTATATACTTGTATATAATATCGGCTGGTTTCATATCGCTTTTTCCTAATTTTAAAACTTGATTAAAATATGACTTTCCTTTTTCTTCTATAATCGATAAAAAGAGGTCTTCCTTACTCTCAAAGTGCCAGTAGATCGTTCCTTTCCCGACATCAGCTTGATTTGCTATTTTGGACATAGAAGTATCACTAAAGCCTTTATCAGCAAATAATTTGATGGCGGTTTCCATAATTGTAGTTCTTGTATCTTCTTTCATCTAATCACTCCTATTTTTTCTCGACCGACCGTTCAGTTTAGTAAATTAATCTTAACAAATATTATATGGGTTGTCAATGTTTATTTTTGACTATAGAATCCTTTTATGATTGTAAATATTTACAATTAATATTTCAGGACTACGTACTTGAAATGATTTAATTAAAATAGAAAAACCATCAACCCTGTTATAATGGATTAATGGTTTAATAGATATATATTTTATATTATTATTTAAGGGGATTATATCCCATATTTCGATGCAGATCCGCAATCAGCTTATGACCCTTAGCTGAAAAGTGGATACCGTCTTTTTGAATATACACTTCGGGCAGCATGCTGTTACCCGCCTGGCCATTGAAGGCCTTATAGGTTGGTACCACTTTGATATTATTATTTTCAGCTGCTTCAATCAGATACTCCCTCCAGTCTTCATAAGCATATTGTTTTAATTCCTGATAAAAATTATTTTCTTTCCAGGTCTCTGCTATTGCAGGCGGAATACCTGTTTCGGCTACCATGATTAATGTTTCTTTGGGATCGGCCAGCCTGGTAATCTCAGCGAAGAGAATATTAAAACTGTCCCCCATTTTTTTGGTCGTCATATTTAATTCTTTTTTATATACCCGCTCTGTTTTATAGATATAGGGCATGATCTCATGCCAACTTATCCAGATTGTGATGATATCCGCATTTTTTATATCCATTCTAAAGACTTCATCGGTGGTTATGGCCTGAACCCAACCTAAGAGGTTCCTGCTTTCAAGTTTTGCCCAGTTAATTATCTCAACTTCAACGTTTAGATCTTGTTCTATATATTCTGCATATACCCTTAAATAATTTTCTTGTGGTTTAATTCCATACCCGGCCGGAGTTGAATTGCCGATCGCTACTAATTTTAAAGGATTCTGGGGTACTTGAGAATAGGCGTTTTCATTTAAAATACTAACTATCAGCAAGGATAAGATTATCAGGAGAGTCAAACTTAATACTTTTATATTTTTCAACATGTCCCCCTCCTCCCTGAGATAAATTATTTCTTTTATAATTAGAAAACAAAAAATCCCTGAGGTATGTATTTTGTCTCAGGGATTTAACGGGCTGATTAATTATCTTTTGCAAACTAATTATACCATTAAATTAATGTATACACAATAAATCTTGTATTAATTGGCAATTTAAAAAGCCCCGCAGTTTTAACGAGGCTTTAGGAGGTTTTTTATAATATGTGTTTATTGATTTTGGGTTATGTTGTTATAACCACCGCGCCTACCGGCTGAATGTCTACCGCGACCTTGACCTCGCTGGGAACTGTCAACTTGATTTCGACCGTATTTATTATAAGTATTGGAGCTGGCTATTTTATTACCATTTCCGGCTGCAAGTCCCATCCTATATTCGTTTTCAGCTATTTTTTGAAGCTGCTCTTCTGTTAAAACTTCTTTTATTTCCTTTAAATAATCTGTTCTGGCCTGATCAATCTGGGCTCTCAGTTTTTCTACTTCAGTTTCTAGGGCAGTGATTTTTTCTTGCGATTCATTTTTTAAAACTTCTTCTCTTAATTCTCTTTGGGTAGACTGTAGTTTTTCAACAAATTGATCCTTTTGCGCAAAATGTTTCTCTTTTAATTCTGCAACTTTTTCGGCCTGTTCTTCATCCAGATCTAATACCTCTACCTCGGATTGGGCGTTCTGTTGAAAAGCGGGGCGTTCAATATTATTATCGATTCTATTACCTGCTCCGCCCATCTTATTTCCCATCTGGGCCTCAACTGCAAAAGCTCCAAATGCTAAAACTATTAATGATAAAACTAATGTTGATACTATTACTTTCTTCATTTCAATCTCTCCTTCTTTTTATTTTTTCTATTTTTTTCTACTGTAAATACATTATAAAAATTAATTATGAAGAAAGTATGAAAGGAAAGAATTAATTTTTAAATTTTTAAATATTTCTTTAAGTAATTAAAAAATTAAAGAGGTGGGGAAGCCCCACCTCTTAACTATCTATATATTTAATTTTGCATTTCTTACTTGTTAATGTTATAGAAAGCATTCATACCGGCATATTTAGCAGAACTGCCTAAGGCCTCTTCAATTCTGAGCAGCTGATTGTATTTAGCTACTCGTTCTGAGCGGGCCGGGGCACCGGTCTTAATCTGGCCGGTATTCATTGCCACGACTAGATCAGAAATGGTTGTATCAGAGGTCTCACCACTGCGGTGTGAAACTACGGCAGTATAGCCGGCCTTTTTAGCCATCTCGATTGTTTCGAGGGTTTCGGTTAAAGTACCGATCTGGTTAACCTTAATTAGAATTGAATTACTTACATCGTTTTCAATTCCTTTTTTAAGCCTTTTACTATTGGTTACATAAAGGTCATCTCCCACAATCTGTACTCTATCACCAATTCTTTCATTTAATAATGCCCAGTTATCCCAGTCGTCTTCATCCAGTCCATCTTCAATTGAGATAATGGGATATTTATCAATTAAGCCTTCATAGAAATCTACCATTTCTTCCGGAGTCCGCATAACGCCTTCGCCCTTGAAGTTATACTTGCCGTCTGCAAAGATTTCTGTAGCGGCTACATCGAGGGCCAGCATGATATCTTCTCCAGCTTCATAGCCGGCTTTTTCGATTGCTTCAATTATTACATCCAGGGCCTCTTCATTGGAAGATAGGTTAGGTGCAAATCCACCTTCATCTCCCACTCCTGTCCCTAAATCTCTGGACTGGAGAACCTTCTTGAGGTTATGGTAAACTTCTGCTCCCATCTGGAGGGCTTCTTTAAAGCTCTCGGCCCCAGTAGGCATAATCATGAATTCTTGAATGTCTACATTATTATCAGCATGTTCTCCTCCATTTAAGATATTCATCATCGGGACGGGCAGGAGATTGGCACTTACTCCCCCGATATAATTAAAGAGGAAGTCATCGGAAGCTGAAGCAGCTGCTCTAGCTACTGCTAAGGATACACCCAGAATAGCATTAGCGCCTAATCTACCTTTATTATCTGTATCGTCCATTTCAATCATTAGATTATCTATGAGGATCTGATCACGTACATCCCTACCAATTAGCTCTGGACCGATAATTGTATTTACATTTTTTACGGCATCTAATACTCCTTTACCCATATAGTCATCGCCGCCGTCTCTTAATTCAACGGCTTCATGGGCACCGGTAGAAGCACCCGAAGGTACTTTGGCTCTACCGAGGGTACCATCTTCTAAAACTACGTCTACTTCAATAGTAGGATTACCGCGCGAATCAAGGATTTGACGTGCATAAACATCTTCAATAAACGGACTTATCATAAAAAATCACCTCTTTTTTTATTTTTCAATCAGAGAATTACCTGTCATTTCATCTGGTTTATCAATATCTAAGATATCAAGCATGGTCGGTGCGATATCCGCTAATCTACCATCTTTGAGATTAACTTTTTCTTCAGAACCGACATACATCATGATAACCGGGTTAGATGTGTGAGCGGTATGAGGTTCTCCTTTTTCATCTATCATCTGTTCACTGTTCCCATGGTCGGCCGTGATCAACATCTGACCACCCATCTCTTCTATCTTGGGCACTATTTCGCTCATACATTGATCGATGGCCTCGAGGGCTTCAACGGCTGCATCATAGAATCCGGTATGCCCGACCATATCGGGATTAGCGAAGTTTAAGATGATTACATCATAGATGTCTTCATCTAATTTTTCTAACAATCTATCTTTAACCTTAAAGGCACTCATTTCAGGTTGTAAGTCGTAAGTTGCCACCTTAGGAGAAGGAATAAGTTCGCGATCTTCACCCTCAAACTCTCTTTCTTCTCCCCCATTAAAGAAGAAGGTAACATGGGCATATTTTTCGGTTTCGGCAATCCTGAGTTGTCTCATATTATGGTCACTTAATACTTTCCCTAAGATATTATCGATGTGAAGTTTAGGGAAGGCAATCGGTAGGTCAAAGTCTTCATCATACTCAGTCATGCAGACGAAATATAGGCCGTTGGGGTGTTTATTCGGTCTTTCAAATTTATCAAATCCATCAAGCCCAAGCGCCCTTGTAATCTGACGGGCCCTGTCAGCCCTGAAGTTAAAGAAGATCAAGGCATCTTCATCTTTTACAGTTGTAACGGGTTCCCCGTCCTCAATAACAACACTGGGGATGACAAATTCGTCGTTATCACCGCGTTCATAGGACTTTTTGACCGCTTCTTCTGCTGAGGAAACTTCGATTCCTTCCCCTTTTACATAAGCATCATAGGCCTTTTTAGTCCTATCCCATCTGTTGTCTCTGTCCATCGCATAATACCTACCACTGATAGTAGCTATCTTACCGAGACCTATTTCCTCCATTTTTTCTTCTAACTGTTCAATATAGGTTAAGGCACTCTGCGGTGGGGTGTCTCTTCCATCCAAGATAGCATGAACATAAACATTGTCTAAACCAGCTGTTTTAGCCATTTCTAGTAAGCCGAATAAGTGGTTTATATGACTGTGTACACCCCCATCTGATAAAAGTCCCATCAGGTGAAGGGCACTATTATTATCATTTACTTTCTGTATTGCTTTCTGTATAACATCATTTTCTAATATCGAACCATCTTCCACAGCTTTGGTAATTCGGGTATATTCCTGAGGAACGATACGACCTGCCCCCAGGTTCAAGTGTCCAACCTCTGAATTACCCATCTGGCCGGGTGGTAGTCCAACATGTTCACCCGAAGCTTGAATAATGGAAGTGGGGTTTTCCTCTCTCAACTTATCCAAGAAAGGAGTGTCTGCATTTTTTACCGCATTTTTTTCTATCTGTTCTGACTCACCATAACCATCCAGGATGATTAGGGCAAGTGGCCGTGGTCTGTTCATTTTGACACCTCCTGTTCTGTCTTCTACTTAGTTCTTTACATTACATTTCGGAAGTCTTTCTAACAATAGCTGCAAATGATTCAGCTTCTAAGCTGGCACCTCCAACTAGGGCGCCGTCAATATCACTTTCTGCCATAAATTCTTCAATATTATATGGTTTAACACTACCTCCGTACTGAATTCTTACATCATCAGCTGCATCCAGATATTCTTCCTCTATTACATCTCTAATATAGCTTATTACCTGATTGGCCTGTTTGGCAGTTGCTGATTCGCCAGTTCCAATTGCCCAGATTGGTTCATAGGCAATTACAGTCTGGCTGACCTGTTTTTGGTTAAGCCCTTTTAGGGCCGCTTTTACCTGTTTTTCCACCTTATCACGTGTTTCATTTGCTTTTCTTTCTTCTAAAGATTCTCCCACACAGATTATTGGTTTAATTCCATGCTCAAAGGCGGCATGAACCTTTTTGTTTACCTGTTCATCAGTTTCATTATAGTACTCTCTTCTTTCAGAATGTCCAATTATGATATATTCTAAACCCAGTTCTTTAATCATAACCGGGGAAATATCACCTGTAAAGGCACCGCTTTCTTCCCAGTGCATGTTCTGGGCTCCCACTTTTACATTACTGCCAGCCGCTACTTTTTTGACAGCCTGCAGGTCAATAGCGGGCGGGCATACACCTACTTCAACATTTTCAATATCTGCAACTTTTTCTTTGAGAGAACTAACTAAATCTTTTGCTTCTGAAATAGTTTTGTTCATCTTCCAGTTACCAGCAATAAAAGGTTTTCGCATCTTTTATCCCTCCCGTTTATTTAAGATCATCAATTGCTTCAACAGCAGGTAGTGGTTTTCCTTCGAAAAATCTTAAGGAAGCTCCTCCACCGGTTGAAACATGGGTCATCTCATCAATAAGATCGGCTTGTTTGACAGCAGCCGCTGATTCACCACCGCCAATAACAGTTTTTGCATCTGTTTCAGCCAGGGCTTTGGCAATTGCGGTCGTTCCCTTGGCAAACTTTTCGAACTCAAATACTCCAATCGGACCGTTCCAGATTACGGTTTTTGCCTTTTTAATGATTTTAGTGTACTCTTCTATTGTTTTGCTGCCGCCGCTATCCAAAATCTGCCAGTCTTCTGGTATATCACCGACATCAACTTCTTTGGAGTTGGCATCTTTAGCAAACTTATCTGCAATTACTACATTTTTGGGTGTGAGCAGTATTACATTTTTTTCTTTTGCCTTCTTGATCAATTCACGAGCTGTTTCAAGTTTGTCATCTTCGACCAGGGATTCTCCTACTTCATACCCCTGGGACTTTAAGAATGTATTGGCAATTCCGCCGCCGGTTAAAATATAGTCTACTTTATCTAAGAGGTTTTCAATTACGGAAATCTTACCGGAAATTTTAGCTCCACCCATGATTGCAACAAAGGGTCTGGCTGGATTATCCATTACATCTCCTAGCGCATTAAGCTCTCTCATCAGCAGAAAACCGGCTGCAGAAGGTAAATATTCGGTAACTCCCACTGTAGAAGCGTGGGCTCTATGAGCTGCCCCAAAAGCATCCAGAACAAAGATATCAGCATTTTCAGCTAGCTTTTTAGCAAATTCGGGATCATTGGCCTTTTCACCGGGATAGAACCTTGTATTTTCTAAAAGTAGTACATCCCCGTTTTCCATATTGCTGACCGCTTTTTTCACTTCATCTCCGATACAGTCGTCAACCTTAACAACCTCTCTATTTAAGAGGTTGGCAAGCTCTTTTCCGACCGGGTCCATCTTGAATTCTTCTTTGACTTCACCCTTTGGTCGGCCCAAATGGGACATCAAGATTACCTTAGCATCTTCATTCATTAAGTATTTGATGGTCGGTAACGCAGCTTCAATTCTATTGGTATCTGTTACCTTGCCATCTTCCAATGGTACGTTAAAGTCCACTCTTACTAAAACTCTTTTACCTTTAAAATCATAATCTTTTAGTGACTTTTTCAAAGTAGAAAACACCTCCGTTTTTTAAGGTATAAAAAGGGGTTAAAGCATAATGCTTTTAACCCCTCTAATTTTATATTCAAATTATATGCCTAATTCTTTCATCTTAATTGCAAAGTCGTTTAATCTTTGTGCATAACCCCATTCATTGTCATACCAGGAAAGTAATTTAACCATATTGCCCTGGATTACTTTGGTATGATTTTTGTCATAGATGGAAGAATGAGGATTGCCAATAATATCTCTAGATACGATAGGATCTTCATTGTATTCAAGAATTCCTTTCATATCTCCTTCTGCATATTCTTTCATTACCCTATTGATATCTTCTACTGTAACATCTTCTTTTAATGTTACAACTAGGTCTACCAATGAACCGGTAGGTGTCTGAGTTCTTACAGCCATACCGTCCAGTCTACCTTTTAATTCAGGCAGTACTTTGGTGGTAGCGACAGCAGCACCGGTTGTTGTTGGTACGATATTTTCGGCAGCTGCCCGTCCGCGGGTAATTTTCTTCCACTTATATGGTCCGTCTAATATATTTTGAGAAGATGTATAGGAGTGAATGGTGGTCATAAGACCTTTTTCAATTCCAAATTCATCATTTAAAATCTTAGCTATTGGTGATAAACAGTTAGTTGTACAGGAAGCATTTGATATTATATTATGATTATCTGGGTCGTATTCATCATCATTTACACCCATTACAAAGGACTTATCTACATTTGTAGCAGGTGCAGAAATTATTACTTTTTTGGCACCGGCTTCGAGATGCTTTTTAGCATCTTCGCCATCGGTGAACAGACCAGTTGCTTCATAAACAACCTCTACGCCCAGTTCACCCCAGGGAAGTTCTGCCGGATCCTTCTTGTTATATACCTTAATCTCTTTACCGTCTACAATTATTGAATTATCAGTATGGTCGATCTCTCCATCATAAGTACCATGGTTAGAGTCATACTTGAGAAGATATGCTAATATTTTTGGTTCAACCAGATCGTTAATTGCTACAAAGTCGATATCAGGATTTTTAACGCCACCTCTGAAAGCCTTTCTACCAATAGCTCCAAAACCATTAATTGCAACTTTTACACTCATCTCTTTATTCCTCCTTATTTATATTATAATTAGAATTGATTAACATTGATGTTAGGTATTAAACATTTACTTATTTAATTTTTGCTCTTTTTCACCTCCCTTAAGGGCTTTAATCTCTCTTGCGGTTAGTTCATCCGTGATTAATATATCGTGATATTCAGGTGAAACTACTGAAATAATAGCGCGGGCTTTATCAACACCGCCGGCTACGGCAATTACTTTATCTATATTCTTTAAGTCTGCCATGCTTAAACCAACACTAGCAGTTGAATATACAACTTCACCTTCTTCATTAAAATAGAGGCCAAAGGCTTCTGCAATTGCCCCCTTGTCTTTTAATTTTTCGATTTCGGCCTCTTCCATATCCCGTCGGGCTGACATCATTTCTGCGGTTCCAATGCCGTGGACTAAGATATTGGCTTTCTGTAGTTCATCTAATGTCTTTTTAACTGAGGGTTCGTTGGTGATCATCGCCAGGCTTTCCCTGGTAATATCGTCCGGGATATGTAAGAGTTTGTATTGTCCTCCCAGTTTTTTGGCTATCTTGGAAGCGATCGTATTGGCCTGTATTTCTACATTCTCGCCCAGTCCACCCCGGCCTGGAATTACGGTTACATCTTTGGGCTCTTCTAAAAATACCATTGTTTCAGCAACCTGAGCCAGGGTAGAACCCCCGGTAACTGCAATGATATCTTGATCATTTATCATCTCTTTTAAAAAGCGGGCGGTAAAACGGCCGATCTCTTTATTGATAATTTCGGAATCTTTTTCAACCGGTACGATCATTACCTTATCTATACCAAGCAGTTTTTCGATTTCGTTTTCTATATTGGCAATATCTTTGATCTCTTTCATGTAGGTATCAAGTTCATGTAAAAAATCTTCTCCATTCTCTGTAAGGATAGTTCCGCTCTTAGTGATCTTGATATATCTTTTTTCATACAGAAAATCGAGATGCTTTCTTACATTCCTGATACTTAGGTCCAATTTCCGGGCTAAATTGCGGCGTCCGATCGGCTGGTGATTGAAAACTTCTTTTAGTATATTATATCTTATTTCAGCAATACTTATCAATTCAGGGACAAGCTTTTTCTGTATTTTTAACAAATAATTCATCTAATCCCTCCTACCTTCGGGATTATTTTGTCCGTGCGGCACAATTTTGTCCCGGGTTATCTATAAATATAGTATTCAATTTCCAATATACTTTATTAAATATTAACGCGAAAATTCCTGCCTTAAATTGAATATTTTTTTCTGCGTTTTACCGAGGAAGGGATCCCTAGTTCATTTCTATACTTAGCTATCGTCCTGCGGGAAAGCTTTAAGTTCTGTTTTGTACGCAGTAATTCAGCAATTGCATTATCACTTAGCGGTGAACTTTTATCTTCTTCCTTGATGATTTCAATGATAATTGCCTTGATACTTACCGTGGAAATATCATTTACTCCCCCGCTGAAAAAGAACTTGAAGTCAAATATACCGCGGGGAGTCTGGATAAACTTATTATCTGTCGCTCTACTGACGGTTGATTCATGCATATCGATCTCATCAGCGATCTCCTGCATGGTAAGCGGTTTTAGATACTTGACACCATCATCTAAGAAATTCTTCTGTTTATCAGCTATGGTCTTAGCAATACGGTAGACCGTCATTCTGCGCTGTTCGATACTTTTAATGATCCAGAGGGCTGATTTGAACTTATCTTCCAGATATTCATAGGTATCATCTTTTTTACACTTCTGCATCATTTCATAATAGTAGGGATTTATTCTAAGCAGGGGTGAAGCTTTATCATTAAGGACTATTACATATTCATCATTGACCTTTTTAATGACGATATCCGGCATTATATACTGGGTCTTTTTGTGATCAGCCACTAAAGAGGCCGGTTTTGAGGTTAGTTTATTGATAATATGCAAGGCCTTGCTTAGCCTATCTTCACTCCAGCCGGTTTTATCTAGTATCTCCTTATATTCTTCTGTTACTATTAAATCCAGGTGGTTACCGATTAAAAGTTCAGCATCATTTGTTTTAACATCCATCTGTTTTAGCTGGGTTAAGTAACACTCTTTTAGATTAGTAGCGGCAATGCCGGCTGGTTCTAATTTTTGGATCTTTTTAATAATGCTTTTAACATAATCAATATCCTCATCAAGTTCCTCGGCTATTTCATCTAAGGAAGTTGATAAAAGGCCTCTTTCATCCAGATTACCTAAAATATATTCGCCGGCTTCTGTTTCATCATTATCTAATACTTCATAGAGCTGGTTCTCTAAGTATTCTAAAAGATTCGGCTGGTAAGTAACCATATTTTCATAGTTGAAATCTTCCTGGTTGTAATTACTGCCGTACCTATAACTCTGGTACTGGTTTTTTATTCTATCATCAAGATGGTTTTCGTTTTCATCATGTTTTTCTAAAAGGGGATTATCTTTCATCTCTTCTTCGACATATTCCTTTAGTTCCATACTGGAATACTGAAGAAGTTTAATAGCCATCTGAAGTTTTGGAGTCATTACTAGTTCCTGTTTTTGTTCTAGATCTACGCTTAAATCAAGAGCTAGATCCATTTTTTTCACTCCTTATCTTTTCGGCGATCTTTTTTAACCGCCGTATCCTGTTATATACACCTGATTTAGTAAGTTTAGGTTCTAACATCTCTCCTAATTCTTTTAAACTGGCATAGGGATTGTCTTTTCTTAGTTCGGCAATTTCTCTTAAACTCTCAGTTATATTATCTAATCCTTTAATTTCTTCAATAAGTTCGATATCCTCGATCTGCTCCATAGCGGCCTTGACCGTTTTATCCAGATTGGCTGTTTCAAAGTTGACCCTTCTGTTCACATTGTTCTTGATCTCTTTAAAAACCTGGGTGTTTTCTAACTTTAAAAGGGAGTTATATGCCCCCATCAAGTTCAACATGGTTGCTATGTCATCATACCTTTTAAGATAAATGACCTGTTTCTTCTTGTGTTCAGTCAGGTGAGGGTCTAATTCAAAGTCCTGCATCAAGTCAATAATTTCCTCGGCATGTGACTTATGTTCACACCTGATCTCTAGGTGGTATTCAGCCCCTGGTTTATTGACCGATCCACCTGCCAAAAATACTCCCCTTAGATAGGCCCTCTTGTAATCTCTTTTATCCTTGATCCAGTCTGCCACTGTAAAGAGGAGACTATGGGACTTATTTAAGATACCCAGGTTTTCTAATAGGTCATAAACACCTTTTTGGGGTGTTATGAAAAGTTCATAAATTTTGCGCCTGCTTAAATTGTTCTTTTTAACCCTAATTTCACTTTCAAACTGATACTCTTCTTTAATATATCTATAGATCCTTCGGGCTACATCACCGTGAGAAACACTTATTTTTACGGCCATTTTGCCGGAAGAAAGTAAAATTGAACCACCCATTCTTATCAGGGCTGCTAGTTCAGCCTGATGTATCCCTTTTTGCTCAATTTCAAGATGGGCTAATTCATGTTTTACATCATCAGAAAAAGACATTTATTAAAATCACCAACTTTTATTATAGTTCCACTAAAATTTCGGCTAGCTTGTGGGGATCATGTCTGATATAGTCACCGGCTTGAATTAGCTTACCTTCTACTACCTTAATATCTAATTTATTAAGCTGCTCAATATCATTTTCAACCGGATAGGCTCCCTCTTCCGCATACTTATCTAAAAGGTCTTTCCTGCTGCCGTTTTTATTTATTATTGTATAGTCAAAGATCTCAGCCCCAATATGGTTATAAACGGTCTTCAAGTGGTCATAGGCTGAATAGCCGGTCGTCTCACCGGGCTGTGTCATTACATTTGTAATAAAGATCTTTTTGGCTTTACTTTCCCTAATGGTATCGACCATTCCCTTTACCAATAAATTTGGGAGTAGAGAAGTATATAGACTGCCGGGCCCCACGATAATATAGTCCGCGTCTAAAAGAGCACTCTTGGCCCGCTCGGTAATTTCTACAGAACTGGGTTCGAGATAAACCCCCTGAATAACTTTGTTTTCATCGGGAATCTCTGATTCACCCAAAATTTCACTACCGTCTTCATAAACTGCTCCCAGGTTTACATTTTGATTGGTAGAGGGGAGAACCTTACCCTGGATAGCTAAAACCTTTGAAGATTCTTCGACTGCTTCTTCAAAGTCACCTAATACTTCTGTCATTGCAGCAATAAAGAGGTTACCAAAGCTGTGTCCCCTCAAGTCACCTTTTTTATGAAAGCGGTACTGAAATAAATCCTCCATTAAAGGCTCCTGGTCTGCTAGGGCAACCAGACAGTTTCTGATATCCCCGGGCGGTAAAATATCCAGTTCATCTCTCAGCTTACCGGAACTACCGCCGTTGTCAGCTACTGTTACAATTGCCGTTATATTACTGGTAAATTCTTTTAAACCTCTTAAGATATTGGAAAGACCGGTGCCCCCGCCGATCGCAACCACTTTTGGTCCTTTTTGCAGTTGATTTCTCTTATATAAAACATTTACGAAATCATCATCTTTGTATATTTCCTTATTTAACTTATCCACAAAGCGGTTACCGGCATAAGTTAGCATTGCCAGTGAAATAATTATCAAGGCGATACCTATTATCAGGTTCGTATAATACGGAAGTGAGCCGCTTAAATGGGTAATAGCTTCAAAGATCATTTTAATAATATAATCAACAATATTTATGTGTAAAAGTAATGCAAGACCAGTACTGAGCAAAAGTAAGCCAATAATACCGAGAATAAACCATCTCTTTACACCCAGCCCAGGATAAAGCCACTTTAGAAATTTCATCTTACCACTCCTGGTTACTTATTAATATCTCGGTGGTTAACCGTAACTTTATATCCTTTACTATCTAAAAAGTCCTTTAACTCAATTGCGGTTGTGACTGAACGGTGGTGTCCCCCCGTACAGCCGATTGCAATACTTAAATGACTCTTCCCCTCTTTTTCATATTCGGGAATTAGAAATTCTATCATGTCAAAAAATTTATCATAAAATCTTTTCGTGATCGGCCATTTTAAGATATAGTCCTTAACTTCTTTATCTTCCCCGGTTAAGTCCTTTAAAGAATCTACATAATAGGGATTGGCCATAAATCTAACATCAAATACGTTATCTGCATCCAGTGGTATACCGTACTTAAAACCAAAAGAAATTATATTGATAGTGAGGGACTGCATATCTTCATCCACATCCAGATAATCTCTTCTCAATTTCTGTTTTAATTCCTTAATTGAGATACTGGAAGTATCGATTACATTGTGTGCTTTTCCCCTTAATTGTTCTAATCTCCTTCTTTCCTCCCTAATCGCATCCAGGACCCGACCTTCTTCCTCTAAAGGATGTCGGCGTCTGGTCTCTTTATATCTATCGACTAAAGCCTTATCAGAGGCTTCTAAAAAAAGTATCTCGTGGTTAATCTGATGCTCTTCTAAGTAATTCAGCTTTTCTGTCAGGGCATCAAAGAATTTTCCTCCTCTGATATCACAGACCACTGCTATCTTATTTAATTCAGAATGTAAACAAAGTTCAGCAAACTTGGAAATCAAGGCTGGTGGTAAGTTATCCACACAGAAATAACCGCTGTCTTCAAAGAAGTTTAAGGTTGTAGATTTGCCTGCTCCAGACATTCCTGTAATTAAGATAAATTTCATTAATTTAACACTCCTAGTTTCTCTTCCACTCTAATTTTATAACATTATCAATAGCTTGTAAAATAGGTCTAAACTAGGACCGGAAAAGCCTTTTTTAAAATCTTGAACTCGGCTGGCAGCAAACCGGCACTTTCTCCATCAATATCGATTAAAACCCGATCCTTGGAATCTATTTTAATCTCTTTACCCTTTAGATAATCAATCTTATGGTAATCGATATGGGTTCCCCGGTAAGCTTTATATAGGTTTAACAGGGTTTCCAGTTTTGTGAGGTTACCCAAAATTACTATATCAAATAAGCCGTCATCGATTACAGCCTGAGGTGCTATCGGCATTCCACCGGCAAAGTATTTACCCAGACTTACCATAACACTGTTGATTAGGCCTTCTTTTATTACCTCGCCATCGATTGTAAGTTTCATATCTTTATTGTCATATTTCACTACAGTCCGGATGGCCCCTATAAGATAAGTCAAAAGACCGCCCATCAGTTTTGAGGAACGATTCACATATTCCACCGTCTCTCCCCCGATACCAACATCAGCCTCATTAACAAAGTACCTTTCAACTTCCTTTTCATCGAAGTTTAAGTACTTCATCTTGCCGATATCTACCCATTTTCTTTCATACTTTTTATAGGTATTAATAACGGTTTCAATACTTTTATTTAAACCGAGGGACTTTATATAATCGGAACCGGTCCCCTGGGAAAAGACAAGTAAGACAGCCTCTTGATTAATCAACTGACCGTCCTGATAAAATCCATTAACTATTTCATTAACGGTTCCATCTCCCCCGACTGCCATAATAGTTTTATAGCCATCATTTAAAGCGGTTTTAGTTAAGTTTACCGCATGACCGGGATAAAGGGTCTCATTAATATCTAAATTTAATTTGGCCTTTTTAAATTTCTGTTCATAGGCAGGCCATCTCTTACCCGTTTTCCCGTTAGAAGAAACCGGGTTGATGATCGTAAATATTTTATTCTGCTGTGGATTGAATTCTTTAATTGAATTTGCTTGCAACATTTATCACCTATATTATTAATTTCGTTTTACACAGCAATTTTCCTCTATTCTTTTCTAATTAAACAAAAAGAAAGACCACCATCTCAGGTGGTTATCCTTGGTTTAAAACTGATTGTGCTTTTTTTAGAAAGGTATCTTCGGATACTGCTAAAATCTTTAAGACTTCTGTCTTTTTTATCTTTAACTTTTTGTTCAAATAGAATAGATCGGGATTGCCTTCCACAAGCTCCAGGGTAGCATAACCCATCGCGTTGTTGACCGAATAAAACTTCTTATAGCCGCTCCATTCCTCAGGTATGGCCTGGTAGTAATCGATCAAAGCCCTAGTATGGCTTTTAACATCTGCGACCATTTTATTAAGGGCTTTTAAAGCCTGTTCTTCATTATTCTGATCGATTATTTCACTCTCGGAAATCCCGAGTTCTTTAAGCGGCCAGTAATGTTTTTTGTGGTTTATGATATCCAGCTTTATGTCCCTTATTATATTTACCTTTTGTAAAAAGAGGCCCGATTCTACGAAATTTTTTTCCAGTACCTTTTTATCTTTACCCTCAATATTACCAAGTTCAATAATTAAATCAGTTAAAAAACCTCCCACTGTCCCGGCTACATAATAGCAGTATTCGTTAAGTTCACTAAAGGTTTCAACCGGTTTATCAAGGTAAGACTGCATACCCTGATTCATTTCACTTAACCAGCGGAAAGATATTTTTTGTACCTCTTCATTGAGGGTATTAAAACAACTTATCAATTTATCGGTGTTTTGAACTAGTTTTTTTATAGGACCCTCGAAATAATCGGCCTGTCCTTTAATATTGGCAACTAATTCCTGCTGTCTAGACTCCGAGATATTAGGATCGAACAATTTGACAACTTCGTTCATGTAAGCTTTTCTCTGGGAACTATTAATCTCCCCTTCATCTTCAAAGCTGTCTAAAAGTCTATCCTGAAGATATGTAATCATGACGGGCTCTCTTATTCTTTTATCTAAGAGGGGTATCGTCAAAGCAAAACTTCTCGATACCTTCTGCATTATACTACGGCAGAAATCAAGTGCCTTTTTGTTCTTGTTTTTCAGCATTTCCGTTAACACCAAGCCTTTTTTGAATTTTTTTAATAGAAATAAATATGAGAACGGATAATATCAAAAAGATAATTGTGTATCCATAATAATCTTGTTTTTCTCTTTCCTTATCATGGCCAATATAGACCGGTTCTATCTGAGCATAACCGATCTCGTAAGCATCCAGCATTTTTTCCTGGCTGTACTCAGGTGGAACAATTAAATCAATCACCCGGGGAGCATAGTTAATATCATGATCACCTTGGACAGCAAAAAACCAGGAGTTCAACTCATCTCTTATTCCCCGGAAGTGGTCATAGCCGAAGGGATCAAACCCCCCTACTAAAATGAAAAGATTGGCTCCCTGCAGAGGGCCGATCTTCTCCTTTGCAATCTTTAATTTTATCCAGTTATCCTGCACTTTAAGCTCGGGATTATTAATTACCCAGGGCACATCTTCCCCATCGACTGTAAAATCAACCACCTGTCTATTCCGATCTAGGGGTTCATAAAGGCTCACCCACCAGCCGTTTATCTTAAGCAGTTTATCCCAGGGGTATTCGGGATTAAGTTTCACCCTGGCCCCTTCTTCAAAGAGGGCAATTGATCCTCCTTTTTCATTATCTATGTAAATCTGGACCATGGGGTGACTGAAACCAAAACGGGAGTTCCAGACATCGACCAGTTTTGTAAATTCAAATTGAAACTCATATTGAGAACTGCTTTCATATATTTTAAACTCCACAATATCAAATAATCCTTCCTCTTTTTGAAAAACCTCATGCTGGGGATAAAGGTAGTAACCGGGGCCGTGATCATCACCAGCCGGGTCAACTTTAAAAAATATTAAATTGTCTTCAGCCTGAGCAGCCGCATAGAAAGTTGTAATGAAAATTATTAGCGAAATGGTCAGGACATACTTATGACCCGAGCTCATTTTATTCACCCCGTCGGACTATATTATTGGTTTTGATAAAGGTAATCACACATCGCTACCGCTATTGCACCCTTTACTCCGGTATCTTTACCCAGTTTGGCTTCTTTTAACTGCAGATCTTTTAGATTTGGCTTTAAAGCCCTTTCCTTTAAACTGGCTTTTAATTCTTGCATAAATAGGTCCTGGGCATGCATAACTCCTCCACCCAGTAAAATAATCTCCGGGTCGAAAAGATTAACCACATTGGCAATACCTACACCCAGAAGCTGACCGGTTAATTTAAAGATACGAATCGCTTCCTGGTCACCTTCTCGGGCAGCTGCCGCAATCAAAGGTGCGTCTACTACATCAGGATTACCTTCACTATATTCATAAATTAGACTGTCCTGGTGAACAGTTAATGATTCTCTGCCCCTTCTTGCAATAGCAGTACCAGAGGCAACTGCTTCAAAACAGCCGTAATTTCCACAACCACATTGATAGTCACTGTCGGGGATTAAGGTCATATGACCAACTTCGCCCGCATTTCCTTTTCCACCGTGAAAAATCTTTCTATTGATTATGATCCCACCACCGATACCGGTACTAATGGTTAAATAGACCATATGATCGGCTGCTTGGCCGGCCCCAAACTGATTTTCGCCTAAAGCGGCCGCATTTGCATCATTTTCTAAAATTACCTCTATACCTGTAATCTCTTCTAAGATTTCCACAATCGGCACATTAGTCCAGGCCAGGTTAGAATTTTCGATGATAACTCCCTTATTTAAATCTAAAGGACCGGGAGAACCAACCCCGATTCTTTTTACCTCTTTTTTACTAATCTTACTATTTTCAATCACGCGTTCAATGCTGTCCTCAATATTTGAGATTATTACGTCTTCACCCTTATCGGCTTCCGTTGGGTTTTGAGCTTTATTTATTATCTTACCTTCACTATCGGCCAGGGCCGAGAGAACCTTGGTCCCACCGATATCAATTCCTATATAGTAATCTTTACTCATCTCTATTCATCTCCTCTATCTCTAAATTATCATATTCAGAGGAAACAGCAATCGTTCCATTCAACATCATTAAAGACAAGAAGTTCATTAAAAGGACTGCCATACCGAACCCGGTCACAATTAAAATGGCGGAGATTATGAAGACTATTATAAACCAAAGAAATGAAAAGACCACATTATCAATCGTCACTAAAAAGGAATTTTTGATGACATACCTAATCTTCTTTTCTTTATCAAGGGCTAAAAAGCCCCAGTAGTAACACTGCATCATTGAAAAAAAGATGAGGATATATAAGACTAAAACAGCCAGTACAAGCATGAAAAGGCTGTCTGTACCTTTTTGTAAAAAGAAAACCAGATCTGCTATTAAGAGTAGGTATATAAAAAAAGTAAAGAGAAAACCTAGCAGTCCTCTCTTGAAATTATCCTTTATGTATATAAAATACTGTTTAATAGAAAAGTCATTAAACTCTATGTAATTGATCCCGCTCATCAGTCCACCCATAAAAAATGGTCCCAGAAAAATAATGGGAACAATTAATAAGTAGTAGAACTTTATAATTAAACCTGAATATCCGATAAAGACTACCAGGGTAGAAAGCATGAACCAAATAAGATTCAAAATAGCAAATTTAAATAATTTATCATAGGTTTGGGATGTCGAGTCTTTTAACACCTGCCATATCTTCAAAGTTAATTCCTCCCTGATTTGAAAAATTCAAATTTATTATATCACTAATGAAATTTAATGTAAAGAAAAGGAAAAGCCCCTGCAAGAGGGGCTTTAATTACTTGTATTTAAGATTTTACCTTTTCTTTCTTCTTTTCTTTTTCTTTCTCTTTTTTACTGACTCTCTTTTCATGTATCGGTCGGGAAACTTTCTCCCAGCGTTCTGCTAGGTCTTCTAACTTTTTACCTACTTCTTCAGTTATTACATTGCCGGCACCGGCATGAGTAGGTTCAGCACCCGACTCTTTTACTATCTCCCTTAAAGCAGGATTATTGTCAATAATTGGACAGGGCCTTAATGAATTTTCATTAAAGGGCTGTCTCTTTTGATATTCTCTAAATAAGGGGTTATCTAGTACTTCTTTTAACGACTTATCCTTAATATTATCGGTGGCAAAATGGGCAAAGGCACAGGGTTCAACATCTCCCTTTGCATTAATATGAAAGTACCTTCTTCCTCCTGCGATACAGCCACCTGCATAGGTGCCATCATTCCAGAAATCAATTAAAAAGAGCGGTTTATTGGACCTAAGTTCATTAACTCGCTCTGCTAGAAAACCTCTTTGTTCAGGTGTTAACATCATATCGAGGTCAGGGTCTCTCCCGATCGGCATATAGTGGAAAAGCCAACCATAAGTTGCTCCTTTTTCGATTAAGAAATCATAAAAGTCCTCACCCTGAAATAGGTCATAGACATTATTACGATGGGCGGTAAGGCTCACTCCGAATATTATACCTCTTTCCCGCAAACGGTCCATAGCCGCCATTATCTTATCGAAGACCCCTTCACCGCGGCGGGCATCGGTCTGCTCTTTATATCCCTCTAAACTAATTGCGGGTGTTATGTTACCTAGTTCCAGCATCTTATCGGCCATCTCATCATCTATTAAAGTCCCATTGGTATACATCATAAAACCAACATCAGGGTGTCTTTCAACCAGTTCCATCAGACGGGGATAAACGGTCGGTTCTCCCCCTGAAAAGATTATAAAATAGATACCCAGTTCTTTTGCTTCATTGATAATCCGGTCCATGGTTTCGAATTCAAGGGTATCACTCTTATCATATTCACCAGCCCAGCAGCCTTCACAGTTTAAGTTACAGGCACTGGTCGGGTCCATCAAGATAGCCCAGGGAACTCCGTGTCCCAATTTATCTGCCATCTTGTACTGGTAAGGTATACCCAATAGGGCTGAATTAACAAAAAAGTTTATAAGTAAGCCTTCTTTATAGCTGGGGGCTACATCATCCAACTTGCGGATGAATTCCTTAATTACAGGATTTTTCTTGTAGTTCTCCCTGATTACTTCAATCTGTCTATCCTGGTTTTTAGTATTTGATAATTTTTCTGCCAGGTTAAGTATCTTTAAAAAGTTCTCTTCCGGGTCTTTTTCAATATACTCAAGACCCTTCTTAACTAACTTGTCTGCAGCAAATTTCTTTGCAAAATTGAAAGTAGCCATCTCAATCCCTCCTTGGTATTATAAAAACTGACTAGTCAGTACTATTACCTTCTATACTTAATGATAACACTTTTGATATGGTTCTTCAACTCAATATCAATTTATCAAGTATCTCTGCCACACCATCCTCTTCATGATGAGGGGCAATCAAATCAGCTTTCTCTTTGACTGCTTCAGCGGCATTATCCATGGCAATACCAGTTCCTGCATAACTAATCATTTCTATATCATTATAACTGTCACCTATAGCTAAAATTTCTTTTTGTTCAATTTGTTTTACCTGGCTTATCTGCTGGAGGGTCTTTCCTTTATTAACACCTTTAGCTCCTAGTTCGATGAAGTAGTGTTTAGACTCAGTAACATCAATCTGTTCTCCGTACTTATCTCGCAAATATTTTTGATAATAACTGTGTTTGTCAGGATCATCTTCAATAATTAATAATTTTGTAGGGTCATCAAAATCCATTTCAGCTAGATTATCTACCTGGAGGGCTTTGATACCGGATACTTCTTCATACCTCTTTTTATATTCATTATCCTGGTCAACATACAGCTGGTCATTTTGATAAAGGTTGATATGAAGTCCCTCATTTTTAACATCTCTAATGATTTTGCGAGCAATATCTTTCTTGATCGGTTTATGGTATTTGATTTGGCCGGACTTAATCTCCTTTACCATTGCCCCATTATATACAATCGCTTCATTATCTAGGGACAGTTCTTTAATATAAGGTTCAGCCGAAATATACATGCGGCCGGTAGCAATAAGAACTTCAATACCTTTTGCCTGTACCTGTTTAATGACCTCTTTGTTCTTAGCACTTATCCGGTGTTCATTATTTAAAAGTGTATTATCTAAATCGATCACAATTAATTTATACAAAATAACTACATCCTATCTTTTTATTAGATAAACGTATTGAGGGGCGAACCCCTCAATATCATAATCGTACTCCTATATTAATTTTAATCCATATTGGTAAATATTTCAACATATTTAACCAGAAAACTCAGCCGATAGTTCATATACCTTCTTCTGTAAATCTTTCAATTTTTCATCATCGTCAATATACTTTAAGCATTCAAAGATATATTCACCGATAAGTTCCATTTCTTCTTCCTCCATACCCCTGGTTGTAACCGCCGGAGTACCGATTCTTATCCCACTGGTTACAAAAGGACTTCTGGTTTCAAATGGAATCGTATTTTTGTTTACCGTAATTCCGACCTTATCGAGGGCGGTTTCAGCTTCTTTACCGGTAATATCTGTATTATTTAAATCAACTAACAAGAGGTGGTTATCTGTTCCACCTGAGACCAGCCTTAATCCGAAGCTCTGTAAGGACTTGGCTAAGGCCTGGGCATTATCTATAATCTGTTTTTGGTATTCTTTAAATCCATCGGTCATAGCCTCTTTAAAACCAACTGCTTTCGCCGCTATGATATGCATTAAAGGTCCACCCTGAATACCGGGGAAGATCGCTTTATCAATATCCTTGGCATGTTCTTCTTTACAGAGTATTAATCCACCCCTGGTACCTCTTAAAGTCTTATGAGTAGTAGTAGTGACAATATCGGCATGTTCCACCGGATTGGGATGGTATCCAGCTGCTACTAAACCGGCAATATGGGCCATGTCTACCATCAAGAGGGCACCCACTTCATCAGCAATCTGTTTAAATCTTTTAAAGTTTATTACCCGCGGGTAGGCACTTGCCCCGGCCACGATTAAGGTTGGTTCATGTTTTTTAGCCAGTTTTTCTACCTGATCATAGTCAATAATTTCTCTATCTTTTGTAACACCATAATGAATAAAGTTAAAGTATTTACCGGACATATTGACAGGATTACCATGGGTTAAGTGACCGCCGTGGGTAAGGTCCATCGCCAAAATGGTCTCTCCAATGGGTACCTTGGCAAAATAAACTGCCTGGTTGGCCTGAGAGCCGGAATGAGGTTGTACATTTGCATGGTCTGCCCCAAAGATTTTTTTGGCCCTTTCAATCGCTAAGTCTTCTACCTTATCAACCTGTTCACATCCACCATAATATCTTTTATGAGGATAACCTTCTGCATACTTGTTGGTTAACTTTGAACCGGCTGCTTCCAATACTGCATCACTGACAAAGTTTTCTGAAGCTATCAATTCAATGTGTTTGGCCTGTCTTTCTTTTTCTAATTCAATGAATTCTGCAATTTTTGGATCTACTTCTTTTAGAGAACTCAAAATATCAACCCCTTCGTTATTTATATATAAAAGTTACATTAACTCCAATTTATTTATTCTCTATGTAAGGATTAAATCCTGCTTTAAATATATATGTTATTAAATATAATTTAAAAATTTGCAATTATATTTAAATATTAATAAAACTAAAACCGGAGTAATTAAACTCCGGTTATTATATATAATTATATATAATTATACTTATGTTTATTCAGGACTGATTGCGTCCACAGGACATACTTCAGCACAAGCACCACAATCAATACAGAGGTCAGCGTCGATTACATATTGAGTATCACCTTCACTGATAGCATCTACTGGGCATTCTGGTTCACATGCACCACACATGATACATTCATCTGAAATAACATATGCCATAACTAAACTTCACCTCCTCGAATATGTATGAAATAATAATTATTACTTTTAAAGTAATTATATATATAGTGAGTTTGATTGTCAAAAAGTATTAGGTAGAAATAAGAATATATTTGCTGATCTTTTGTTCATCTTCAAATAAAGCTTCAAATTTTAAATCATTATTAGCGTTTTTCTGAATAATTTCCAGATCACTCTTATTTAACACTACCTTCTTTTTTACATGATTATCCAGAAGGTCTAAAATCTCATTAAACATGACTGCTTTATTTTCCAGTTTATATATTTCTGTAAATATAGGTTCTATTCCTTCTTTACTATTACAATAAATTAAAATATTGACTTCATTAAACTTTAAAAAGATCAATTTATCTACTTTATTTACCTCTTCAAGCCGTAAACTCATTGTACTCAGCCTTTTTTAAATTAGCTTCTTCTGCAAATAATTGGACTAACTTTTTGGTGACCTGTGGTTTATTTATTACAGACGGACCCCCTGCACAGCCGCCGTGGCAGGCCATCCCTTCCATGAAGTCGAACTCGCTTTCCCCCTCTAAAACTTTATCCAGAACTTCAATGCATTGCTCTAAACCATTTCCGTTCACCGTCTCTAATTTGGCCTCAGTAAGTTCCTGCATCACTTCACTTAACCCCCCACTGTAGGCAAACTGACGTCCGTGCTTAGTAGCATCCTGGACTGCTTCTTGATCACAATAGGCAGCCAGGTTCAGATCAGCGGCCACCATGATACACAATAGTTCTTCAAAAGTTAAGACGTGGTTTACTGAAGTATAGAGACAGGCTTCCGCTTTCTTCGCAATACAGGGGCCGATAAAAACAGTTTTATTCTCACTTTCCTTTTTAACTCTTTGAGCAGTTTTAACCATGGGAGAAAAGGTATGAGATATATTCTTGATGAGTTCTTTATATTCATTTATGACAAGTTTTTTAAAAGAAGGACAGCAGGAGCTCAATAAAAATTCTTCTTTGTTTAATTTTTCGCTTAGTTCTTTTTTCTCTTCTACCGCCGTTAAATCTGCCCCTAAGCCCACTTCTATTACCTTATCAAAACCGATCTCTTTTAAAGCACTTTTTATAGTAGCTGGTTCAACCTTGGCCCCAAACTGACCGACAAAAGATGGGGCAAGTAAGGCGGTTAACTTATCATCTTTATCCTTAAGGGCCCGGCAGATCTTAACTAATTCTGTACTATCACTTATGGCACCGAAGGGACAGGCCTGGATACAGCTGCCGCAGTCTATACATTTATTATAATTAATAACGGCCTTTCGTTCGCTATTTGAACTTAAAGCATCTACACTACAGGCCCGTACACAGGGTCTAATATTTTCATTAATCGCACCATAGGGACATGCTTTTTTACAGCGGCCGCACTCGATACACTTCTTTTGGTCGATAAAAGCCTTATTCTGGATCGTGATAATCGCATCAACCGGACAGACATTAACACATTTGTGGGCCACACAGTTGCGGCAGGAATCGGTTACCGTATACTTGTCAATCGGACAGCTGTCACAGGCCAGTTCAATTACATTGACAGTATTCGCACAGCAGTCTTCTTCCCCCCTTTTTGTTAATAAGTCGGCTGGTGCTTCTTGTTTATGTAACTGAGGATCAAAACCTAAGGCTAGTTTGATTCTTTCTTTAACTATCGCCCTTTCTTTATGTATACAACATCTGTATCTTTCATCTTTTTTTCTTACTATCTTATAGGGAATGCTTTGTATTTTATCTTCAATAGTACCTTCTAAAACCTGTCTGGCCAGTTCGATATATATCTTCCTCTTAATCTTGACTACTTCTGAGATGGGATTGGCTGCCATTTTAAATCCTCCTTTGGTTATTGTATTTTATAGCTTGGCTGAGACTATTTTTCTTAATTTATCGGGAGTAATATCCTGATATACTTCCCCATTCACTCTCACTACGGGTGCTTTTTCACAGCGGTCATCTATACAGTGTGAGGTTTTAACCTTTATTTTACCTTCAGATTCTGACTCTAGTTTCTGCATATCATCTAAAAGTTCTCTAGCCCCCATCAAATAACAGGGGGTACCGACACAGACTTCAATTGTTATTTTATCCATCTTTTTTATCCTCCTTATTAATACCAGCTTATTTCTACTTCTTTATTTAACTTCTTGAGGCTCTTGGCAATTCTATTCATAACCTGGGTTCTAATTCCTAATTCTAAAGGTAAATTTAGACTCTGGTGTGATTCATTCATGGCCCGTCCCACTATCATCTTGATATAATCGCTGGCTAAGAGCATCCTCACCAGGCGGGCAGCCCCATCTTTACCCTCGGGATAAAGTTGGCCCTGTTTATGGTTAGCAAGGTAATCAGCTGTTTTATTCAAGGTAAGCAGTCCTTCGGTCACTAAATCCATTCCCTTAATCTTCATGATGGGCGGTACCGCTTTATCATGGTATTCAAAAGTGGATTTTACTTTTTGATTCAGCTCTCGGGCCACTATGGAAGCGGTTGTCCCTCCACTGACCACTTTCCGACCTGGACCTTCTAAAAGTTCAAACACCACTTCTTCATCTTTTTGAGGAGACTGAGTGGGACCGCTTAACATGGTAAGGGATCTCTCTTCCCGAAATCCCAAACCTAAGACAGTGAAGTCATCGCCCGGTTCCATTAGATAATAGGCGAGACAGATATCAACCAGCTTTTCAACTATATCTTTAAGATTATAGTAGTGCTGCAAAACATCATCAAGATGCCGGGCAAAACCCTGCCAGCCTAATCCAAAGTCCAAAAGGGCCCCGATACCAGCGTGAATTACTCCATCACTGACCATAAATAGCTTGTCGTCGTTCTCTAGTTTCACTTCTGCTTCTCGGACCGTTTTTCCCCACATTTCCCTTTCTTGCATCTCTATCTTTTTAACCTGCCCATTCCGGACTAAAAATATAGAGGGGGTATCTATCTCTATAATTTGGGCCTTTCCATTCCTGTTTACCCTTAGAACAGCCAGGGTTGAATAGGCGATCTCTCTTACTTCACAGATCGGCAGGGTAGCCAATACTGTTTCTATTATTTCAATTAAAGGTAACTTTTTATCAATTAAACCTACCGCTATTTTAGAAGTTAAGGTAGACAGTATATTGGCTTTGATACCGCTGCCCAATCCATCTGATAATACAACTATGGTTTCTTTATCGTTTTTAATGATCTCTACATTATCTCCACAGACTTCTTGTCCGCGCTTTGGAATACTTTGATAAAATTCATCTATTACTATTCCCATTACTTTTCCTCCTGCATCAATTGAGTTAACTCATGAAGGGCTGATTTGGTTTCAACCGTTGTTTCACCCAAAAGTCCAGCAATCTCCTGGACGATCTTCATCTGCTGGTGGACTACGTCTTCGGCCTTTTCTGCAGCCAGCTCTTTCATCTCCTGGACGCGCTTTTTCTGCCTTTCGCGCTCTGTAATATCTGAAAAAATTCCCACTATCACCTTATATTCCTCGATTGGGAAAATGGTCTGTTCTGTTATTAGGTCATATTGTTCGTACTCCACTTTTTTGTGTACTATCGAATCTTTGGTCTGCCAGACCTCTTTAAACAGGTGCGGATCTATATAATCGGCTAACTTTTGTCCGTTTTCAGTTACTTTATGCTCTCCAAACATTTCATCGGCAACCGGGTTAAATTCCTGGATTACCATCTCTTTATCTACCACAATTATTGCATTATGGGAAGATTCGACAATAATATGGGAAAGTGATTCTGCTTTTGACTTCATGTAGGGAATACACATATTTTTCTGTGCTAATCCATGGTAAACTGCAATTGCCTTTTCCCGGCAGGAATCATAACCACAACCCCCACAGTTAGTTTCATCTTCCGGGGTTTCTTTACCTATTTCTTTTAAAATACTTCTAATGACTGCTTCAGTCGGTTCTTCATACTCCTTTTGCCTGTTCTTATAATTCCTTTTTATATCTACCTCTGCCAAATATTTTTCCAGACTATGAGAATTGTACTTTACATCCTTTTTCTCTGCATACTGGCTAACCTTTATTTCTTTACTAACCGTACTGGCAGCGTTCTCGACTCCCGGTCCGTTAATACAGCCACCTTCACAGGCCATCAGTTCAATAAACCGGGGGGCAATTTTTTTCTCTTTTAAGTCCGTTAATATTCTCTGAGAATTTTGCACTCCATTCCCGGAGATGATTTCATTTTGACTATAATCGGATAAAAGGTTAGAGGCCCTTACTGCCCCGTTTTCCAGGGGATATGTACCACTTATTTCACCACAGCCTTCCTCAATTTGATAACTGCAGTGGTCATTTAATTCGATACCATTTTCTTCACATAATTTTTTAAACTGATAAAATGTGATAACGGCATCTACCTTAGATTCGGTTCTATCGGACTCCATCTCATCCATTTTAGCGATACAGGGACCGATAAATACTACCCTGCTTTTTTCTCCATACTTTGTTTTAAGTAAGGAAGCATGCAGGTTCATCGGTGAAACAATATCAGCCAAGTATTCTCTCATCTCCGGATAGTGTTTTTCTATTAAATTAATGACAGCCGGACAGCAGCTGGAGATCAAAGGCTTTTTTCTATCCTTAATTTCTTTATTAAAATAATCTGCTACCAGTTCAGCCGCCTGGGCCGTCTCTGTGATCATATCTACGCCCATCGCCCTTAGAGTACCTATGATATTGTACCACTCAATATCTTGATAGGCAGTTAAATAGGAAGGGGCCAGGCTGACAATAACTTTTTCCTCATTATCAATATATTTTAACAGCCTTCCCTTCATGTCATATGGTTTCTTCGAATTCTGGGGACAGATATTAACACAGGTCCCACAGTAGATACATTTGTCTTCTATGATCCAGGCCTGTTCATCAAAACCGATCGCCCCTACTTCACAGCTTCTTAAACAGCGGTGACAGTCCTGACAACTGGACTTTACTACATCAAGTACTTTCATTCACAATCTCTCCTAAAATTTTTTTATTGATAATACCCTCTACATCTTCAGGTGCTACATTAGCCACTTTTTGACTGCCAATTGTAATATTAACGCCCTGAGTACAGTTATTCTGGCAGAAACTGGCCTTTAAATTTACCTTATCTTCCAGTTCTTTTTCTCCAATTAGACGCTTGAATTCTTCTACAACTTCCGGTGCTCCCTTGAGGTGACAGCTGCTGCCTACACATATTTTAATTTCTAACATGGTTTATTCTCCTTATTATGTGATTATTTTCACATTAATCATAACTTAAAAAACCCTGCTTGTCAACAGTAAAACAGGGTTTTTACATGCTTCTCGTATTTTTTTCTAAATAATCACTGATAACCTCAGCTAATTTGTCGCTAATTCCTTCCACTTCCTTTAATTCAGATCGGTCCGCCAATCTTATTTTAGCCAGGGAACCGAAATGCTGCAGTAGTGCTTTTTTCTTTTTAGGTCCAATCCCGGGTATTCTCTCCAGCATGCTGTGAGTTATCCGGCGGGACCTTAACTTCCGATGGTAATTAACAGCAAATCGATGGGCTTCATCCCTTACTCTCTGCAAGAGATGGAGGGCATCCGAGCTTTTCGGTAATATTATCGGTTCTTTTCTATTGGGTACAAATACCTCTTCTTCTCTTTTAGCCAGACCAATGATCTGCATATCTGCTAGGCCCAGTTCCTCTAATACAGTCAAGGCCGCATTTAACTGACCTTTGCCGCCATCAATTAAAATGAGGTCGGGCAGCTTGCGGTCTTCCTCTAAAAGTCTCCGGTACCGGCGGTGGACCACTTCCTTCATCATAGCGAAGTCATCCGGCCCTTCCTTCTGTCTTATTTTAAAACGGCGGTAGTCGCTCTTGGAGGGACGGCCGTTTTTAAAGACAACCAGAGAAGCAACCGGGTCTGTCCCCTGAATATTGGAAATATCAACTCCTTCGATATGGGAAGGTAATTCATCTAATTCTAAATAGTCGGCCAGTTTTTCAACTGCTTTTACAGTTCTTTTTTCTTCATACTTCTTTTTAATACTTTCTTTTTTAAGGTTCTGTTTAGCATTTTTTAAGGCCATCTCGATTAAGCGTTTTTTATTACCTTTTTGCGGAATCTTTATCTTAACCTGTTTGCCTTTCAGCTGTTTTAGTCGGTCAGCCAGTATCTCCCTATTATTTATCTCGGTATTGATTAAAATTTCATCCGGTAGTTGGGGAGCCTGTTCATAGTACTGCTGTAAAAAGGAGGACATTACTTCCCTTTCGTCTTCTCCTCTTGTACCTTTTAAGATAAAATGCTCCTGTCCAATCAGTTTACCGTTTTTTACTAACAGCAATTGGACACAGTAGGAGCCGTCTTCAGTGATCGCGATAATATCGCGATCTTTATTATCTTCTGACATCACCTTCTGCTGTCGGGAAATCTCTTCCACGGCCTGCATGGCATCCCGGTAGCGGGCGGCCCGTTCGAAGTTCTGTTCATCAGCAGCTGCCTCCATCTCCTCTTCTATCTTATTTAATAAAGTCTTCTGACGGCCGGCCAGAAACATAATCACCTGGTCGATCTGGGCCCGGTATTCCTCTTTAGAAATTTTACCGACACAGGGGGCCGTACATTTATCTATATAGTAGTTCAGGCAGGGCCTTTCCAGCTGATTATCAACACTGAAGTCATAGTTACAGCTTCTTAATTTAAAGAGATCTTTTAATATATTTATCGTTTTATAGATTGCGTCTACATCGGCAAAGGGTCCGAAGTACTTGCTCCCATCCTTTTTTACTACCCGCGACTTTTTAATGCGGGGAAAATCCTCATAGGTAGTAATTTTAATAAAGGGATAGGTCTTGTCATCCTTCAATCTTACATTATACTTGGGATGATATTTTTTTATCAAATTAGCCTCAAGTATATATGACTCCATCTCGGTATCAGTTACTATATAGTCAAAGTCATCGATATGATCGATCATGATAGAGGTCTTATAGCTCTGGTTTCCCCTGCGGAAATAGGAGCGGACCCGCTTTCTTAAGGAGCGGGCCTTGCCTACATAGATAATCTCACCGGAATCATCTTTCATGAGATAGACGCCCGGTTTATCCGGTATTTGTTTAAGTTGTTCTTCGATATATTCACTCATAAATAATCACCAGTTATTTTAAGATATCCTTTAAAAACTTGCCAGTATAGGAGTTATCAGCTTCTGCTACCTCTTCCGGGGTACCTGTTGCTAATACTTCTCCTCCGTTATCGCCGCCCTCTGGTCCGAGGTCGATAATATAGTCGGCTGATTTTATTACATCAAGGTCGTGCTCTATGACTATTACAGTATTACCGCCTTCCCGCAGTCTGTGTAATACTTCTAATAGTTTTTTTACATCGGCAAAGTGGAGACCGGTTGTCGGTTCATCGAGCATATATAGGGTCCGGCCGGTACTTCTTTTACCGAGCTCTTCCGATATCTTGACCCGTTGAGCCTCACCACCCGAAAGGGTAGTAGCGGGCTGTCCTAATTTAATGTATCCCAAACCTACGTCATAAAGGGTCTGTAATCTGCGTTTTAAGGCCGGTATCTTATCGAAGAAGTTTAAGGCTTCTTCTACCGTCATATCCAGTACATCTGCGATTGTTTTACCCTTATACTTGATCTCTAAGGTTTCCTTATTGTATCGCTTGCCTCCACAGACATCACAGGTTACGTAAACATCGGCTAAAAAGTGCATTTCAATCTTGTTTTTCCCCTGGCCCTTACAGGCTTCACAACGCCCGCCCTTTACATTAAAGCTGAACCTACCTTTATCATAGCCGCGGCGGCGGGCTTCCGGTGTTTCGGCAAAAAGGTCCCTGATATAGTCAAATACCTTTGTATAGGTAGCAGGATTGGAACGCGGGGTCCGGCCGATCGGGGACTGATCGATGTTAATTACCTTATCGAGGTGTTCTAAACCCTTGACTTCATCATGTTTGCCGGGATGTTCGGTCGAATCATAAAAGTGCTGCATCAGTCTCCGCTTCAAGGTATAGTTAATTAAAGTTGATTTACCGGAACCCGAAACACCTGTTATACAGGTAAAGGTCCCTAAAGGAATTTCAACATCGATGTCTTTTAGGTTAAACTGCTTGGCTCCTTTTATTTCTAAATACTTACCGTTCGGTTCATAACGTTCATCCGGGATCGGTATTTTTTCTTCACCTTTGAGGTACTTACCGGTTAATGATTTATCACAGTCTTTAACCTTTTCTAAATCTCCCTGGACAACAATATTTCCACCGTGTTTACCGGCGCCCGGCCCAATATCAATGATATGGTCGGCCGTCCTGATCGTTTCTTCATCATGTTCGACTACAATTACGGTATTGCCGATATCGCGGATGTGTTCTAGGGTATCGATCAAGCGCTTGTTATCCCTCTGGTGAAGTCCGATAGAAGGTTCGTCTAAGATATATAGGACACCTACCAGACCGGAACCGATCTGGGTGGCGAGCCTGATTCTCTGGGCTTCTCCCCCCGAGAGGGTGGCAGCCGAACGTTCCAAGGTCAAATACTCTAAACCGACATTGACCATAAACTGCAGTCTATTTCTGATCTCCTTAAGGATCTCCTGGCCGATGAACTTTTCTCTTTTACTTAACTTGAGGTTTTTAATAAATTCGAGGGCCTCTCCTATATTTTTGCGGGTGAATTCGGCAATTGAGATCCCGCCGACTGTAACTGCCAGAGCGCCTGGTTTTAACCTCTGTCCATTACAGGCCTTACAGTCATCTTCCCGCATATATTTTTCCATCCGGCTGTGGGAACTGGCTGAATCTGATCTTTTCATCCTTCTTTTAAGATAGTTTACGACCCCTTTAAACTGGGTATTCTGCTGTCTTGTCTTTCCATATCTATTGGTATAGGGAAAGCTTAAGGTCCGGTCTGAACCATAGAGTAATATATCCTGAATTTCTTCATCTAACTCACCGATCGGGGTGCTCATACTAAACCCATATTCTTTGGCTAAAGCCTTCAAGATCTGGGGATAGTATTTACTACTGGAATTACGCCAGGGTATGATACCACCGTCTTGAATAGACCTTTCTTTATCCAGGATCAGTTCGGGATCGAACTCTTTTTTGATTCCCAACCCATCACATACTTCACAGGCTCCATAAGGACTGTTAAAAGAAAACATACGGGGAGAAAGTTCTTCTAAGTTAAAGCCGTGTTCATTACAGGCAAACTTTTCACTAAAGGTTAAGGTTTCTCCTTCAATGATATCAACATAGACTAAGCCGTCTGCATACTCTAGGGCTGTTTCGACTGAATCGGCCAGTCTTTCCCTGATATCTTCCTTGATCACAATTCTATCTACGATTACCGAGATATCATGCTTCTTGTTTTTGTCCAGATCTATTTCGTCATCAACCAGATAGTTATCTCCATCTACCTTGACCCGGATAAAGCCATCCCGCCGGGCCTGGGCAAATACCTGGTCGTGTTCACCTTTCCTTCCCCTGATAACCGGGGCTAAAATCTGCAGTTTTGTCCTGTTTTTAAGTTCAAGTACCTGGTCCACTATCTCATCTATGGTCTGGGAACTTATCTCTTTTCCACAGATCGGACAGTGCGGGGTCCCGATTCGGGCATAAAGTAACCTTAAGTAATCATAGATTTCAGTTACTGTACCCACGGTTGAACGGGGATTTTTACTGGTAGATTTTTGATCTATCGAGATGGCCGGGGAAAGACCTTCTATATATTCAACTTTTGGTTTTTCCATCTGGCCTAAAAACTGGCGAGCATAGGAAGAAAGTGATTCTACATACCTCCTCTGCCCTTCTGCATAAATCGTATCAAAGGCAAGGGAAGACTTGCCAGAACCACTCAGTCCCGTTATTACCACCAGTTCATCGCGCGGTATATCTACATCCAAGTTCTTTAAATTGTGTTCACGGGCTCCTTTAACAGTAATCTTTTTGCTGCCCACTTTAATCACCTCATCTATTTGAAAGTTCTTCTTTGATTTCTTCGATTTCATCTCTGATTTGTGCTGCTACTTCAAACTCCAGATTTGAGGCAGCCTCATCCATTTCTTCTTCTAATTCAATAATCTTATTCTGCAGTTCGATCTTTGATAGTTCTGCAAAATTGTCTTCGTCATCTGTACTATATACCTTTTCTTTACTATCTTCAATAACTAATTTTTCCGGTCGGAGAACTTCCCTGACCGGTTTTCTGATCGTCTGTGGTTCTATACCATGTTTTTCATTAAATTCTTTTTGAATCTCTCTTCTTCTTTCCGTCTCATCAATAGCTTTCCGCATTGAATCCGTAATCTTATCTCCATACATGACCACTTTACCATTCACATTCCGGGCTGCCCTACCGATGGTCTGAATCAGAGGTCTTTCTGCCCGTAAAAAACCTTCTTTATCAGCATCTAAAATGGCTACCAGGGAAACTTCCGGGATATCAAGTCCCTCTCTCAACAGATTAATTCCAACCAGGACGTCAAACTCTCCCAGTCTTAAATCTCTAATTATCTCCGATCTTTCCAGGGTATCTATATCAGAATGGAGGTAACGGACTCTAATACCTGCTTCACCCAAATATTCTGTTAAATCTTCGGCCATCCTTTTGGTTAAAGTAGTAACCAGGACTTTTTCATTTCTTTCTTCTACAACTACCCGAATTTCCTCCAGGAGATCATCAATTTGGCCTTCAACCGGTTTTACTTCTACCTTGGGGTCAATAAGTCCGGTCGGCCGGATAATCTGTTCTACGATCTGCTGGCTGTGTTCATGTTCATAAGGTCCTGGGGTAGCCGAAACATAGATTGCCTGTGGTACTACTTCTTCAAACTCTGCAAAGTTAAGCGGCCTGTTATCTAAAGCAGAAGGCAGCCTAAAACCATACTCCACTAATTTCTCTTTTCTCGATCTATCACCCGCAAACATCCCCCCGATCTGAGGTATTGTCATATGGGATTCATCGATAAAGACTAAAAAATCATCCGGGAAATAGTCAAGCAAGGTCTGGGGCCTGGAACCCGGTGGACGTCCGCTTAAATGTCTGGAATAGTTTTCAATACCTGAACAAAAGCCCATCTGTTCTAACATCTCCAGATCATAGTTTGTCCTCTGTTCTAAGCGCTGGGCTTCAACTAATTTATCCTGTTCTCTAAGTTCTTCTAATCTTTCGACCAGTTCTTCCTTTATCGTTTTAATAGCGCGTTCGATCTTATCTTCCGGGGTCACGAAGTGACTGGCCGGGTAGATAGTTATTTCATCCATATCTTCCATAATCTCACCGGTCACCGTATTGATCCGGGTGATCCGCTCAATTTCATCACCAAATAGTTCAACCCTAATCGCCTGATCGCGGTAAGCGGGATAGATTTCTAATACATCCCCCCGAACGCGGAAGTGACCGCGCTGTAAGTCGATATCATTTCGGCTGTACTGCATCATGGAAAGTTCTCTCATGATCTCTTTGCGCGATTTTTCTTTCCCCACCTTAAGATGAGAGGAAAGCTCCAGGTAATCAGCGGGAGAACCCAAACCATATATACACGAAACACTGGCCACAATCAGAACATCTCTTCTTTCAAAGAGAGCACTGGTGGCGGCCAGTCTTAGTTTGTCTATATCCTCATTAATTGAAGCATCTTTCTCAATATAGGTATCAGTCTGGGGTACATAAGCTTCCGGCTGGTAGTAGTCGTAATAGCTTACAAAGTATTCAACCCGGTTTTCCGGGAAGAACTCTTTAAACTCACTGACCAGCTGGGCAGCCAATGTCTTATTATGGGCAATGACAAGAGTGGGTTTTTGTACTTCTTCCACAACACCCGCCATCGTATATGTCTTACCCGTACCGGTTGCACCCAGTAGGGTTTGATGTCTGTACCCTTTGGCTACTCCTTCCGCCAACTCTTCAATTGCCTTGGGTTGGTCACCTTTCGGTTCATAAGGAGAATGAAGTTTAAATTCTTTCGGCATAAATACTCACCTTTGTTTAAATATTTTTCCTGTAGACATTATACTATATATACCCACTATGTGCAAACAAATGTTCATTTAGTCGCGGGTTTTAAACATTTTAACATGATACAATTAATTGTAATAGTAATTATTACTAAAAAAAGTTAAAAATATATATTATTCTTTTTTGTTAAAAATCTTGCAGTTCCTCGGCTATTTTTTGTCCGGTCTCGGTTTTAGCTAAACCGGCCTCCGAGGTTTCTTTTAAGCTAACCGGCATGAGGTCTCCAATTTCCATCATGGCTGCAATGACTTCATCGGGAGGTATTACACTACTGATCCCGCTTAAGGCCATATTAACCGCTGTCAGGGCGTGGGAAGCGGCAAATCCATTCCTTTTAACACAGGGAACCTCAACCAGTCCTGCCACCGGATCACAGACTAAACCTAATAGATTTTTTAAGGCTAAGGCAAAGGCATCTCCAACTTGTTGGGGAGTGCCGCCCATTAGTTCGACAGCTGCACCCGCTGCCATAGCGGAACCTACCCCGCATTCAGCCTGACAGCCGCCGGCTGCTCCGGCCAATGTGGCCTTTTTGGAAACTACTTCTCCCAGCCCTCCGGCTGTAAAAAGGGCATCTATCAGCTTATCTTCACTAATTTCATGTTCTTCTGTTAGAGTGATTAAAACAGCTGGTACGATACCACTGGCACCTGCTGTCGGTCCCGCTACTATCTTACCCATACAGGCATTTACTTCTGATACAGCCAGAGCTTTAATAATTACCTTCTTGTATAAAGGGGTGTTTAAAGATTTATTGGAATTCTGTAAGGTTAACGCTTCGCCCCCGGTTAAACCCGTAGCAGACTTATGACCCGGAGTTAGACCTTCTGAAATAGATTCCCTCATTATTTTTAGATGTTTTTTCATCTCATCTATGACGGTTTCCCGCTCAATCTCCCTTTCATAAATCTCTTCTTCTATAACGATCTGGCTTATCTTCTTATTTTCCTGTTCAGCTTTATCGATTAATTCCTTAATCTTATTATACTGCATTAACAAGTCCTCCTTAAAAAGGCTCTATATACCGCACCTGGTAAATATTGTCCATATTTTGCAGGTGAGAAATTACATAATCACTTACCTTATGGTCTAATTCAATGATGGCAGATCCCACTTCTCCCTTTTTATTTCTAAATACCTCCATACTGGCAATATTTAACTTGTAGCTGCCGAGAATTGAGGTTATTATTCCTATCTCACCGGGTTCATCCTTATGCAAGACCCAGAGGGTCGGCATCTCACCGGAAAAGTCGACCTCATAATCATCGATTTGGATTATCTTGATCCGGCTGCCCCCAATTGAAGAACCAATGATGGTCATCTCCTTGTTTTCACCGAAAAGTTCTAACTTGGCTGTATTGGGATGCACCCCTCTTAAGTCAGAAAGGTGCAATTCGATCTCAACTCCCCTTTCTTTAGCCAGGTTCAGGGAATCACGGATCCTTTCATCATCTGGTTTAAAACCTAACAGACCGCCCACTAAGGCGCGGTCTGTTCCATGTCCTTTAAAGGTCCTGGCAAAAGATCCGTGCAGATATATATCAGCTTTAACTAATTTACCTTTGAAAATAGAGCGGGCCAGATAACCGACTTTAACTGCCCCCGCCGTATGGGAGCTGGAAGGCCCGATCATGATTGGTCCTAATACATTAAATACGCTCACTTACTTTATCCACCTTTCTAGCTTGCTTTATCCAGTGATTTGGTCCTTACTTTATCTTTTAATAGATCAATTGCCTTTTGTAGTTGGGCATCTTCTTCACTTTCCTGGTCAAATTCAACCTTGATATCGGGTTCTATCCCTTTTTCATGGATAAAGGTACCATTGGGTGTATAATATCTGGCTGTTGTTAACCGCAGGGCAGAACCATCACCTAAAGGAATAACGGTCTGGACAGTACCTTTACCAAAGGTCTTTTGTCCAACTAGCTTACCTCTACCATAGTCCGAAATGGCTCCCGCTACTATTTCAGAAGCACTGGCACTACCTTCATTTATTAATACAACCATCGGCATATCAACAGCCTCTATATCAGAGACGGTATTATATACTTCATCTTCTTTTCTTCTGCTTTTGACGGTTACTACGGTTCCATCTTCAATAAAGTTACTGGCCACCTTAACTGCCTCATCTAAGATTCCGCCGGGGTTAGTTCTAAGGTCAAGAATTAGAGCTTCAGCCCCCTGTTTCTTTAAATCGGTAAGAGCCTCTTCAGTCTTGTATCCCACCTCACTGCCAAACTGATAAATCGATAAATAGCCAATGGTGTCTGATTCCATATTGTGTTCCACATAGGGGATCTCTACATTGGCCCTTGTAATATCCACATCAAAATCTTCTTCTTTATCTTCGCGTGAGATAGTCAAAGTAACGTGAGTGCCTGGTTCACCTCTCATTAGGTCGACAGCTTTTTGTTGTGACATCTTTGAAGTTAACTTCCCGTTAATAGCTTTAATTACATCTCCTGATTTAAGACCGGCTCTATCGCCGGGAGTATTCTTAATCGGGGAAACAATGGTTAACTTCTCTTCTCTGACGGTTATGACAATACCTATTCCGCCAAATTCACCATCGAATTCAATCTGCATCTCCTCATATTCATCTGGACTTAGATAGGATGAATAAGGGTCAAGCTCTTTTAACATACCTGTAATTGCAGAATCAATCAGATCTTCTAAGTTTTTATCTTCTACATAATAGTTATCTATAAGATAAATTACATTTTGTAAATTTTTCAACGGAGTTAGATCATCTGCAATTACTTTAAAACCACCGACTGTTAAAATTGTTATGACAAGTAATACAGCTAATAACTTCTTCTTATTTCTAAACATTTTTTATCTCTTCCTTCCAATCTTTTATGATCTTAAATATCGTATTTTTCTTTGACTACTAAAAACAAAAACCGGGGTAAAGCCATCATTCTTTTAATCCGCTTCGGCTCATGTAAAAGCCGGTAAAACCATTCTAAATACATCTTCTGCATCCAGAGAGGAGCTCTTTTTGACTGACCGGAAAGGACGTCAAAACTTCCTCCCACCGTTAATCCAATCTGTACATCCAAGTCCTCAAAATGGGAGTCAAAAAACTTCTCCTGTAAAGGGACTCCCATCCCCACTAACAATATATCGGGTTTCTTATTATTAATCTCTTCAATAATCATTTCTTTTGAATCAGAATCTAAATAACCGTGGTGAAAACCAGCCATACTAAGCTCAGGTAGTTCTTCTCTTATGTTTTGCACAGCTGAGTCTATTATACCTGGTTTCCCTCCTAAAAAGTAGACCGAAATATCTTTATCTTCTATCTCATTAAGCAGCTTTCTCATTAAATCATAACCGGCTACCCTTTCCTGTAAGGGTTCACCTAAAAGTCGGGCTGCTAAAAGGAGGCCGGCCCCATCCGGTACCAAAAAGTCCGCTCGGTTTAATAGTTTAGAGAAACTTGTGTCATCATAAGCGCGGACTGCAATTTCAGAATTGGGTGTATAGATTAGTTTTTTGGCTTCTTTGTTATAGATTGTATTTATTAATTCACTTACCATCTGCTGCATCGTTATATTATTTATCTTAAGGGTCAGTATTTCGGTTTTATCCTTCAACTTATTCACCTTTCAAATCAGTTAATAATCTGCTAATTGAACCTTTGACTCTCTCATTTTTGACCTTTACAATCCTGTCTATTCTATCTTTAATTTCTTTTTTTTCATCTTTAATTATATCATAAGATTTAATTAATTGCTCTTCAGTAATATTATCGGTCGTGATATTAGGCTGGTAGTTCATCTCCTGGATTAAACTCTCAACCTTGGGATCATAACTTATTCCGATAAATGGTACACAGTTTATCGCAGCAAATATCAGGGAATGAAGCCTGACCCCTATAAAAACATCGAAAGTGCTATACAAATTATTTATCTTTTTCATATCATCAGTATAATCAATTATCTCAGCCTGGGTATATAGCATATTTTTTAGCTGTTCACTAACTCTTTCATCTTCCCCTTCGTGAAAGGGAAAGATGGTAACCGTGTACTCTTCTTTTTTGATCAGGTAGTTTAAAAATTCAGCCACTTTTTGCAGATAGGAATTATCTTGCCAGCTGCGGACTGAAACCCCGATCTTTTTAGTGTTAGAAACTTCTGAATCACTACCTTTACAGATATTTAACCCATAGACCGGGTCATCTATCAGTTTTATCTTATTTCGCTCGATACCGATTTCTTCTAAAAACAGCTTGGAATTTAAATCACGGACCGAAAGAAAGTCCACTCTACTTAAAACCTTTTTGATCAAAAACCTGTAAAAACTATTGTTAACAGGTCCAACTCCCTGGGCAAAAAAGACCGTTTTTAGATTAAAAACCTGGGCTAAAAATATTAATCCTAAATAATAGGGGACTGAACGAAGGCTGGTTACATCCTGCAGTAAGCTGCCTCCCCCACTGATAAAGATATCTGCTTTTTTCATGGCGGCTGCTATTTTAAATATATCATATCTATAAATAGTTTCAGTATTATACTTAACCTTTGTTTCAGCTGTATTTTGGGTAAGTACAGTTAGCTCGGCCTCATCGGTTTCTGCCCTTATCATATCAACCATACTGGCCAGAATAGCTTCATCACCCAGATTATTAAAACCGAAATAGCCGGAAAGCAGAATTTTCATCAAAAATGTAGCAAGGAAACTCCATCTAAATCTTGTCTTTAATTTAGGTGGAGAGGAATTGCTACGTTCTTCACCTTCCTTTCCATTTTTTTCTATATTTTCTTGATAATACTAATTATGTAAGATATAATTAGTATAGAATTGAAAATCCTAAATTTAAACTAAAAACTGCCAAATTATATAAGTATAAGGGCCAGTGGTATCTCGACTTAATTATGGAATACGAAAAATCCAAAAATGAAACTTATAATTATATAGGTGTTGATTTTGGTATCGTTAAACTGGCCACCTTTAGTGTGCTGAATTACAAGCAAGATATCATACACCAGGAATGTATTTCAGGTAGTAAGCTGCGATTTATACGTA
>DATGCJ010000054.1:0-11229 GCA_035312025.1 Halanaerobiales bacterium
GGCATAAACTTCTCCCTCATAACTGTACATTCTTAATATTTGCGGATTGAATTTTTTTATTATATCCATTTCATTTAATAAATTTGTTATTGAAGAAACAGAACCTGTTTTAACAAGGTTGTTAATCAGTTCATGACTACAGTGAACCTGAAAGATATCGGGTGGATTTCCCTCAAATATACGTTTTATCAAAAGATCATTAATATCATCTTTATTAGTACAGGCAATATGTGCATTTATAATTTCTACATTCGGGTACTTATTTTTTAAGAGTTCATATAGTTTAGATTTTGCTAAGCAGTTAAAATCATCATTCCAGGCACAGTATATTTCAACTTTTTCTTCTGGTGCAAAAAGCAAGGGACGGGCTTGTAAAGAGATGCTGTTAAAGGAAAAGAGTAAAATAAAAGCAATTAGAAATGTTATTAAAAACTTTATATCTTTCAACATTTAAAGATCCCCCTTTCATCTATAAATGCGAACAACTATTTAATTATTAAATATGCAAGTAATTGATTTTAAAGAAAGGAGGTTTAAATGAATTAGAAAAGGGGAAAAAGGTTAGAAAAAAGAGGAGTGTTCAACTATCAAATGTGACAAAGAATAATTTAAAAGACCTCATAAACAGTTAAGTGAAGTATAAAAGCATCTACACCATAATTATACAACTAAATTCATATTTATGCAATGAATTTAAACAATATAATTTTACAAAAGACAAAAAGTATGATACTCTTTAGTTAGTTAATTTATTAAATAAAGAAAGTTGGTGAATAAAATGTCCCAACCGACAAGTTTTGACATAATGAAAAACCGGAACGAAAAATTAATTTTAAAAATTATAAAAGAAAATCAACAAATTTCCCGGGCTGATATTGCTGATAAGACAGGTCTTTCACCTGCCACTGTAACTAACATAGTTAATGATTTAATAGAAAACCAGCTAATTAAAGAAAGCAAACGTGGTAAATCAAAAGGGGGAAGACGGCCTGTTTATCTTAAACTTAATGGGGAAGAGATTAAGGTGATTGGTATTAATTGGCGAATAAACTCAATCAGTTATGCCCTTGTTAATTTGGAAGGAGATATTGAAATAAAAGGCAAAAAGACGATAAACAATTTAGTTTTAGGAAATTTCTTAAAAAAGACAAGGATAATTACCAGGGAGCTTTTTAAACAAGTAGATCAAAACAAGGTCAAAGGTTTAGGAGTTGGTATTCACGGAGTTGTAGATCCTATTAAAGGAGTTTCCAGATTTGCTCCTCACTTCAAGTGGAAAGATAAAAACATTTTAGAAAAACTAAATAAAATATATGATTTGCCGATTAGGATTGATAATGATGTCCGGATGATGGCTAGAGCGGAAAGATGGAATAAAAAGAAAAACTTCGTATATATAAATACCGGCCGGGGAATCGGTTCTGCCGTTGTTTTAAATAATCGCTTAATATACGGTAAAGATTTTCTGGCAGGCGAAATTGGCCATATAATTGTAAAAGAAGAGGGACCACTCTGCAGCTGTGGAAATAGAGGTTGTTTAGAGGCTTTAGTAGCCAGGAAAAATTTATTGGAGTATTCTGATAAAGTCTTTGGAATCAATATTGATAGCTGGAGTAAATTAAGTAATATAATAAATTCGAATGAGAAGGATACAGAACTCATCTTAAAGTACATCAGTAAGTATTTTGGGTTGGCAATAGTAAATATTGTCAATTTATTAAACCCGAATAGAATTATTGTAGGGGGAGATTTCTTAGATATTAAAGACAAACTATCACCCTATTTATCTTCCTTTGTAGTGGATAATTCATTGAATAAAGAATCCTCTCCCATAGAGTTTACAGAATTTAATAAAATCGCGGGAGCGGCCGGAGCAGCATTTTCCATATTAGAAAAATACTTTTACAATGAGGAGGAAATCTAATGAGTGTTTTAGTAACTGGTGGAGCAGGCTATATCGGTAGTCATGTAGTTAAAGATTTAGTTGAAAATGATTTTGATGTTATTACAGTTGACAACCTACAAAAAGGTCATAAAAAAGCTGTTTTAGGCGGAAAGTTGATTGTGGGAGATATTAAAGATACAGAATTCTTACAAGAAGTATTTAGTTATAATAAAATCGAGGCAGTTGTTCATCTGGCAGCAGATAGCTTAGTTGGTGAATCAATGGAAGATCCAGGCAAGTATTACCATAATAATTTGGACAATGGAATTAAACTTTTAGATGTAATGCTTGAAAACGGAGTAAAAAATATCGTTTTTTCTTCCACTGCGGCTGTCTATGGTGAGCCGGAAGAAGTCCCAATAAAAGAAGATCATCCTATCGACCCCGGTAACCCTTATGGGGAAAGTAAATACTTTTTTGAAAAGGTAATGGAAAGGTATGATCAATTATTTGATCTAAACTATATTTCCTTAAGGTACTTTAACGCGGCGGGGGCTGACCCCAGTGGTCAGATCGGAGAAGACCATGACCCGGAAACTCATCTTATCCCGCTCGTTTTAGATACTGCCCTGGGCAAAAGGGATAAACTCTATATCTTTGGTACTGATTATGAGACCAGAGATGGGACCTGTGTGAGAGACTATATTCACGTCAATGACCTGGCTTCTGCCCATACTTTAGCCTTACAGGCCTTAATGCAAGGTAAAGAAAGCAGTATCTTTAACCTCGGTAATGGTGAAGGTTATACAGTAAAAGAAGTTATTGAAACTGCCCGACAAGTGACGGGAGAGATAATTCCCGCCGAAAATAGTGAGAGAAGAGCAGGTGATCCCGCAGTATTAATTGCAAGTTCTAAAAAGATTCAAAAAGAATTAAACTGGCAGGCTGAATATCCAGACTTAGAAACAATAATAAAAACTGCCTGGAACTGGCATAAGAAAGGTGGCTTTAAACAATGAAGATGAAAAAAGAAGAAGTCAAAAAAGATGATGGTAGGTTAATGTATTACTATACATTTGAAGAAGATGAGGAAGATAAATCTAAAAAGAAGGAGGAAAACAAATAAATGTCTGAAATGAGATGGAATCCCATATTAAAGGAATGGTTAATTACAGCAACTCACCGTCAGGATAGAACCTTTAATCCACCTGAAGATTACTGTCCCTTATGTCCGACAGAACCGGGTGGATTTGAAACAGAAGTTCCCAGGCCTGACTATGACCTGGTTGTTTTTGAAAATAAATTTCCTTCTTTAGAAAGAGCCCCACGTGAACCTGTAGTTGAGGGTACTGAGTTAACTCCAGTTACAGATTCAAAAGGTATATGTGAGGTAGTATTATTTACCTCAGACCATGAGGGAGTTATGTCTGAAAAACCCTTAAGCCGCTTTATCAAACTTATCAAGGTCTGGAAAGATAGATATGAAGATTTAAGTTCCAAGGAATTTATAGATTATGTTTATATATTTGAAAATAAAGGGGAAGAGGTGGGGGTTACCCTTTCACACCCGCATGGACAGATTTATGCTTACCCTGATATCCCTCCTTTAATTGAGAAAGAATTAAAAAATAGTAAAGAACATCTAGAAAAAGAGGGCAGCTGTCTATACTGTGATGTTTTAAAACAGGAGATAGAACAAGAAGAAAGAATCATCGTTCAAAATGATTCATTTACAGCCCTTATACCATTTTTTGCCCGTTATGCCTATGAAGTTAATATATATGCTAATGAACATATTACTTCTTTTGCTGAATTTAATGAAAAACTAATAAAAGATCTTGCCGGTGTCTTAAAAACCTTGATAAAAAAGTATGATAACCTCTTTGGTTTTGAATTTCCCTATATAATGGCTATCCATCAAAAACCGGCTGTAGAAGGAACTGAAGATTACTCTCATTTCCATATTGAATTTTATCCTCCCTATAGAACCAAGGATAAATTAAAGTATTTAGCCGGCAGTGAATCGGGGGCGGGTGCCTTTATAAATGGTTCTCTACCAGAAGAGAAGGCGGAAGAATTAAGAAATACAGAACCTTTTGAAATATGTGAAGAGTAGGTGGTAAAAATGGAAAAAAGTATTTTAAAAGAACATTATAAAAACAACTTCAAAAATACAAAAAAAAGAGATGGGTTCTTCTTTGCACCAGGAAGGGTTAATCTAATTGGAGAACATACCGATTATAATAATGGTTTTGTCTTACCGATGGCAATTGATAGAAGGATCTATGCTTATCTTCAAGTAAGAGATGATAAACAGATCAACATCTATTCCATTGATTTAGATAGATATTATACGACAACTACCGAAAAACTTAAGTTCAATGAAGAAAACAGCTGGTCAAACTATATTGTAGGGGTAGTCAGCGAACTACAAAAAGAAGGCTATCACCCGTCCGGCTTCAACATGACCTTTTCAGGTGATATCCCCCAGGGGGCCGGTTTAAGTTCTTCGGCCGCTCTGGAGGTAGTAACTGTGTATGGATTAGCTGAATTAAACAACTTTGAGATCAGTCCTGTCAAGAAAGCTTTAATAGCTCAGAGTGCTGAGAATAATTTTGTCGGGGTAGAATGCGGTATAATGGACCAGTACATTTCCTGTTTGGGAGAGAAGGATAAGGCCCTTCTAATAGACTGTGATAGCTATGATTATAATAAGGTACCTATTCAAAATAAGAAGTATCAGTTTTTAATAATTGATTCTAAAGTACAAAGGGGTTTGGTGGATTCAGAATATAATTTACGCCGCCAGCAGTGTAATAATGTGGTTAAATACTTTAAGGAAAACTTTGCAGAAGATATAGAAAGCCTGCGTGATATTAATATTAATGAGCTTTTTAGACATGAAGATAAAATAAATGAGACCGATTACAAAAGGGCCACCCATGTCCTGACTGAAAACAGAAGGGTATTGGAGTTCGCTGATAGTGTGGAAGATGGCAATTATGAAAAGGCCGGTCAGTTAATGTATGCATCCCACCTCAGCCTAAAAAATGAATATGAAGTTAGCTGTGAGGAGTTGGATTTTTTAATTGAGACTGCCTTAGAATTAAAAGGAGTATTGGGAGCCCGCATGACAGGGGCCGGATTTGGGGGTTGTACCGTTAATTTGATCAAAAAAGATTATAAAAGTAAGATTATAAACAGCATTAAGACTGAATATAAAAAAGAATACAAAAAGGAACCTGATTTTTACACCAGCCGCCCGGCCCAAGGAGCTAGTTCATATTAAAATACTTTAGAAATTTAATAAGAATTAAAAGCAGGAGGTTATAATTAAATATTTAATATACTTAAAAGAGGAGGGATGAGTATGACTGAATATAAGTTTCCAGAAGACTTTACTTGGGGGGCAGCTGCAGCTTCCTATCAGATAGAAGGTGCCTATGACGAAGATGGCAAAGGCGAATCTATCTGGGATAGGTTTACCCATCAAAAAGGAAATATAAAAAATGGTGATACAGGTGATGTAGCCTGTGATCATTACCATAGATATAAAGAAGATGTTAAGTTAATGAAAAAGATTGGTCTTGATTCTTACCGTTTTTCTATAGCGTGGCCCCGCATCTTTCCGGAAGGGACCGGTTCAATAAATCAAAAAGGATTAGATTTTTATAAAAGACTTGTCGATGAATTACTGCAAAATGGTATTAAACCACTACCAACCCTCTACCATTGGGATTTACCCCAGGCCCTACAGGAGAGAGGTGGTTGGGAAAACAGAGATACTGCTAAATACTTTCATGATTATGCGATGCGGATTATAGAAGAATTTGACGGCGTAATTGATAAGTGGATCACGCATAATGAACCCTGGGTAGTTAGTTTTGTCGGTCATGCATTTGGACAGCATGCACCCGGTAAACAGGATTATCAGAGTGCCCTGCAGGTCCTACACCACCTGCTTTTATCGCACGGTATGGTAGCCCGTACCTTTAGAGAAGAAGAAATGAATGGTGAGATAGGAATTACTGTAAATCTGAGTGATTTTCAACCTGCCACTGATAAGAAAGAAGATTTAGCGGCCGCCTGGCGTCAGGATAACTTCCTAAACAAGATCGTTTTAGATCCTTTATTCAGGGCCAAGTATCCGAAAGAACTATTTGAATTCTTCGAGGAAAATGTAGGAGAAATTAAGGTTAGAGAGGGAGACATGTCAGTCATCAGTTATCCTATGGACTTTTTAGGTATCAACTATTATTCCCGCAATGTTATAGAACATGCAGAAGAAGCCAATATATTAGAAAGCAAGGAAGTAAAAATAGAGGACAGCCAATATACAGAAATGGGCTGGGAAGTATATCCCCAGGGCTTATACAATGTCTTAAACAGGGTAAATAATGAATACTCTGATTTACCCCTATATATCACAGAAAATGGGGCTGCCTTTAAGGATAAATTAACTGAAGATGGTAAGGTAAAAGATGATAAACGGGTTAATTACCTAAAAAACCACTTATTAAAAGCCCAGCAGGCTATTGAAGACGGTATACCACTCCAAGGATACTATGTTTGGTCTATTATGGATAACTTTGAATGGGGCTATGGTTTCTCTAAAAGATTTGGTATCACCTTTGTGGATTACAAGGATAACCAAAAGAGATATATCAAAAAAAGCGGTAAATTTTACAGTGAAGTAATTGAAAGAAATGGCATCGAGATCAAAGATTAATCTTTGGTCTCTTTTTTTGTTTTTAATAAAAAGAATTTTGGAAATTGTTTGACAATTAAAAATTCTTATTATATAATTATCAATGGTTAAAACGTTTTAAACTACATAATAAAGAAGGTTATCAGCTATGTCTACAACCTTAAAAGATATTGCTAAAAAAGCCAATGTTTCAGTTGCAACGGCTTCTTTGGCTTTAAATAATAGTGAAAAAGTTAATCACAAAACCTACGAAAAGATCAAAAAAATCGCGGAAGAATTAAATTACACCCCAAATGCGAGGGCCCGTGCTCTCGTTAAAAAAGCGACCGAAACCATCGGCCTCGTCATCCCGGAAGTTGAAAACCCCTTTTTCGCTGAAATGGCCCAGTCTATTAAAAATATGATTAAAGAAAGTGGATATAATTTAATATTATGTAGTACAGAATATAAGTCAGAAGAAGAATTAAGATACATCAATCTCTTTAAAAGCGGTCTGGTGGACGGAGCTATTTTTGCCTGTTTGGGCGATATGATGGAAGAACATAATAAGATGATCATTGATCTCGTTAAAAATAACACGCCAGTTGTATTTGTAGACCGTGAAATTAATAATTATAATCTAATCCCAGTGATCAAAACCGACTTATTTGAAGGTGCCTATAATATCGCAACTTATCTAATTAACAACGGCCATAAAAAGATAGGTTTTGTCGGTCAGAGTGAAGAGAGGGTAAAAGGCTATAAAAAGGCTTTAAAAGATAATAATATTAAGATAAATCAAGATTTCATTTATTACGACTTTTTAACCATCGAAGGTGGTTATAAGGTCGGTCAAAAAATAGTAACTTTAGATGAACTTCCCACCGCCTTGATCTGTTTGAATGATGAAATGGCAATGGGGGTTATTCAATCCTTAACTTCTGCTGATATAGACGTACCAGATGATATATCAATTATTGGTATAGATAACATTCGGATGTCTGAGTACTATAATCCTTCCTTATCTACTTTACATATACCCAAAAAAGAAATGGGTAAAAAAGCGGCGGAAGTACTTCTTAAAAGAATAAAAAAAGAAAGGTTAAGTTCAGACGAACAGCTTATAATCTTTCCAACCGAGTTAATAGTTAGAAAATCTTCTAAAAGACTCAACTAAATTTGCATGGAGGTGGTATATTTTATTGAGCAGCTTTAAAACGTTTTAAAAATAATTTTTAAAAAACTTAGGGGGGAATATTAAAAAATGAAAATTAAGAAGTTATTACCAGTTCTATTAGTCCTAACTTTATTATTTGCATTTAGTGCAGTTACGATGGCAGAGACACTGACCGTTAATACATATACAAGTGATCCTGCCCCAAGAAAGGCTATGAAAAGGTTAGTAGAGATCTATGAAGAGAATAATCCTGATATTGATGTTCAGCTCAATATTACTGCTCATGAGGACTTTAAAAAGGCGATTAGAGTTTGGCTATCATCTGATAATCCACCAGATGTATTCAGTTGGTTTGCCGGAAACCGGGCGAAGTACTTTGTTGATAAAGACTTAGTAATGCCCTTTACTGATGTCTGGCAGGAAGAGAACCTTGATGAAAAGATACCAAGGGCCTTTAAAAGTATAAGTTTCTTTGAAGATGAAGCCTACTTCTTACCACATAGTTACTACTGGTGGGCAATCTACTATAGAGAATCAATCTTTGAGAAATATGACCTCGAAGAACCACAAACCTGGGAACAACTACTTGAAGTAGGAGAAACCTTAAAAGAAAACGGCATTACTCCTTTTGCCATCGGTACCAAATTTAAATGGACTGCAGCCGGTTGGTTTGACTATCTAAATATGAGGATCAATGGACCTGAATTCCACGTTGATTTAATGCACGGAGAAGTACCATTTACCGATGATCGGGTGGCAGAAGTATTTAAAAAATGGAAGTACTTAATTGAAAATGACTTCTTTGTTGAAGATGCAGCTGCTTACTCCTGGCAGGAAGGTCTCCAGTTTATGACCCAGGGCGATGCTGCTATGTATCTGATGGGTCAGTTTATCAATGACGCGGTTTCTGAAGACGTGCAAAAAGACATGAACTTCTTTAGATTCCCAATCATTAATAAAAATGTACCTATTGGCGAAGACCTACCTACAGACGGCTTTATGATTCCTGCTAAGGCTCCTAATCCTGAACTAGCCAAAGACTTTATTGCTTTCTTAGCTAGTGTAGAAGGACAGAGAGTATTTGCGGAAGATATGGGACGTATGGTGCCTAATAGTGATGTACCCGATGAAGTATATGATGAACCAGCTCTTAAAGGGAAAGAAATGATTGAAAACACCGATGCCTTAGCTCAGTTCTATGATAGAGACATGGATCCTGCCATGGCAGGAGATACTATGGATTTACTCATGAAGTTCTGGCAGTATCCCGATCAGTACGAATCAATTATGGAAGAGATGGAACAGGTAAGACAGAAGGTTATGGAATAAAATTATATAAAGAAAGCAGGGGTTAATTCCCCTGCTTTCTCATTAAATTGTTACAGTGGAGGTTGCAGTCAAAATGAAAAAAAGAAAAGTACAGTGGCGTTTTTTAGCCATTCCACTTATTTTTTATACAATTTGGGTAATCGGTCCCACTATCTATACATTCTATCTTAGTCTGACAGAATGGGACGGTCTAACTGACCCCAGCTTTATTGGCATAACTAATTATTTGGATTTATTTAATGATTCTGTATTTTATACTTCTTTAGTTAATAATTTTATTTGGCTTTTTATCTTTTTATTAATACCGGTAGTTTTAGGCCTATTTTTAGCAATTTTACTTAGCAAGAAAATCAGATGGGCGAAAGGCTTTAAAGCAGCCATCTATAGTCCTATGATTCTGGCTCCAGTTGTTATCGGTTTAATCTGGTCCTGGATTTACCATCCCAAGGCCGGAATACTGAACAATACTTTAACCTATGTCGGCCTTGATTTTTTGACAAGAGGTTGGTTGAGTGACCCGGAAACAGCCCTTTATGCGGTAATCGGAGCGGCTGTTTGGCGGCATACGGGTTATGTAATGCTTTTATTTTTAGCGGGTTTAACCTCAATTCCACCTACTTTAATTGAAGCAGCTAGGATCGATGGGGCAACAGCCTGGCAGAGATTTAGATATATAATCCTACCTCTCTTAAAGCCGGCCACTGTTATCGTGTTGGTAATTACCATGATTCAATCCCTAAGAGCATTTGACTTTGTAAATATCATGACCCGCGGTGGCCCCTTTAATTCGACCAATGTTTTAGCCAACTATATGTATACGGAAGCCTTCCGTAACTATGAGATGGGCTACGGGGCAGCCATAGCGGTTATCTTATTTATCATCATGTTTGTCTTTATTTTCTTCTACTTAAGAAGAATCAGAGAGGAGGAGCTAAATGTATGAACTACCTAAAGAAAAGAAAATATCTTAATGCATTTATCTTTATAGCCCTCCTCCTTTTTGTTATCGCCTGGCTGTTACCGGTCTTTGGTGCATTTTTAACCGCTTTTCGGTCAATGGATGAAATAATGGACAAGGGATTTTGGACAATGCCCGAAAAATTATCCTTTGATAATTTTAAAGTAGCCTGGAGTGAAGGTAATTTAAATACATATCTTTTAAACAGTTTCATAATCACAATACCTTCTTTGTTAGGAACTCTATTTTTATCTTCATTAGCAGCCTATGCTTTAGCACAGTATGATTTTAAATTGAACATGCCCCTTTATTTAATGTTTGTGGGCGGTATGTTAATTCCTTTTCAAATCCTTTTAATTCCGGTCTTTAAGTTAAGTAACTTTTTGGGTATTTATAATACCTATTGGGGATTAATAATGATTCATATGGTATTTCAAATAGGTTTTTGTACCTTCTTTTTAAGGAACTTTATGATGACGATCCCGGAAGAACTATCAGAAGCAGCCCGTATGGACGGTTGTTCGGAGTTTAAAATATTTTACCGAATCTATTTACCACTTTCTAAACCGGCCCTGGCCGCTTTGGGAACATTAGAATTCACCTGGATCTTTAATGACTATATCTGGGCATTAGTATTAATTAGGGACAATAAATTTAAACCCGTTACGGCCGGTTTGGCTTCTTTGAAAGGTAACTTTATAACATCCTGGGGAGTTTTAGTAGCGGGTTCCTTATTAGCTACAATACCAACTATTATTGTCTTTATCTTCTTACAGAAGTACTTTATTAGAGGTTTAACAATGGGTACAGGTAAATAGCGAACAAATGGAGGTTTTTAATATGAGGCAGATCTTAAATTTTAATACAGAATGGCAGTACTTACCTGAAGATAATAAAAAGATGAAAGATATTAGTTACAGTAATTCCAAAATAGAAGATATCAGTATTCCTCATTCCAATAAATTGGTTCCTCACCACTATTTTAATCATACAGAATATGAATTTATTTCCTGGTACCGGAGGCCGTTTTATCTGGATGAAAGTTATGAAGACAAAAAGATCTTAGTTAAGTTCGATGGGATAATGAAAAAGGCGGAAGTTTTTGTTAATGGAACTTTAGTCGGTACACATAAAGGTGGGTATACTTCCTTTAAATTAGATATTACTGATTATGTTAATATTAACGAGAATAA
>DATGCJ010000055.1:0-6088 GCA_035312025.1 Halanaerobiales bacterium
CATCGGGGGTAACAAGTGGAATTAAAATTGGATTACCCGGAGCTAATTCTTTTACACTGTTGTTCATCACATAGATTTGATTGATATGAGCTACAGGTACCAATACCTTGTCATCACCCAGGGTTTTTCTTAATACCTTACTGTACATCTCAGCCCTTACACCCTGATCAGAACTGGTTCTAGCGGTTTCTAACCATTCATCGACCTGGTCATTTTCATAGAATGATTTATTGAGTGAACCGTCCGATTTAAACCACCTATATAACCAGTAATCGGGGTCTGGGTCAGAAACGAAGCTTAACATGTATACACCAATTTCTCCCGCACCTAACTTATCCCACATGGTGCCGAATTCCATAACCTGGGCCTGTGCTTTAAAGCCGGCCTGTCTGAGGGAAGTAACTAAGGCTTCTACAACCTTTATACGGGAATTATTGGAACTTGGTACATAGATATCAATTGTAAAGTCATCATCGATGATACCTTTATCTTTTAGTTCCTGTACCCTTTCTTGTGCCATTTGCGGATTAAAATTGATTCTTTGTTCTTTTAAATAGTCTTTTTCATCCGGCCAGAGGGTTGGAGGCACAAAGGAATAAGCGGTAACTCCTAAAGGGCCATAGATTTGTGGTACAATCTGTTCGATCGGGCTGGCCATCAAAGAGGCCTCTCTGAACTCAACATTATTAAAGGGATCCATCTTATCATTAAATCCAAAGAAGTGAACACCACCACCGGCTGCAGATTTAACTTGGAAATCAGCTTCGTCTTTGAAGTTATCAAGCTGACCTACATCTAAACTTACTGCAACATCAATTCCACCACTTCTTAGTTCCATGGCCTGAACGGAAGATTCAGGGATAGGTCTAATGATAACCCTACTTAAATTGGGATCTTTCATCCAGTAGGTTTCATTGGCTGTTAGAACTATTCTGGTGTCAGGTACCCATTCTTCTAATTTAAAAGGGCCTGCCCCTACCGGGTTACGTGAAAATTCATCTGCCCCGACTCTTTCAACATAATCTTTCGGAACAATACCAAAGGTCATGGCCAGCATAAAGGGGGAATAAGGTTCTTTTAACACGAATCTAACGGTATAATCATCAACGATTTCAATCCGGTCGATGATGGTAACCTTACCTCTTAAGCCAGAGCCACTTTCCGGATCTAAGATTCTATCATAGGTAAACTTAACATCTTCTGCAGTTAAGGACTCACCGTTATGGAAGGGTATACCCTGCTGTAAATAGAATGTATAGATCGTTCCATCTTCAGAGATATCCCAATCATAAGCAATACCAGGTACAATCTTATTATTCTCACCATATTCAACAAGACCATCATAAATCAAGCTGTTAACTCTTTCATTAACCGAAATATCAGCAAAGCCCGGGTCAAGACTGCTCACATCTGCTTCAAAACCAATCACCAGGGTTTGGTCATCGGACTGAGCAGCAGCGCTCAAGCTAAATATACTGATAAGTAGTGCGGCTGTTACTATAATAGAAAATAGTTTTTTACTCATCATTCTCTCTCCTCCTTATATTATTTTGTATTTGATTTCCGAGTTCTTTTAATAAATTCTCGGAAGATTGCTAACTGTTCGGGGTGATTTGAAAACATACTTTCGGGATGCCACTGCACGGCCCAGACATTTTCATATTCTGTGCTTTCAAATCCTTCTAAAATTCCATCAGAACTAAAGGCTGTTTCTCTCAGTCCTTTACCTACTTTATTGACTGCCTGATGGTGGAAACTATTTACTTCAATCGGATTATCTTCAAAGATTTGCTCTAAGATACTGTCTTTTTCAAGAGATACGCTGTGTACTTTAGTGTATTTAGGTAACCCACTCCCAAAATGACATACCTCGGTTTCTAAATCCTGATTGATGTCCTGATAGAGGTTACCACCAAAAAATACGTTGAGCACTTGAAAACCCCGACAGATACCTAAAATAGATTTCCCTTTTTTTAAGGCAAGTTCAACCAATTTTAGTTCCTGTAGATCGCGGATCGGATCAACGAACTTCACCTTTTTATAGGCATGTTTTTTATAATGAGCAGGATCTACATCATAACCCCCGGTCAAGACAATGCCATCGACAGAATCAACAAGATCTTCCATTAATTGGTCATTGTCATAATGCTTTCTAATCTGGGGTGAAACCAGGGGAACTCCCCCTCCTTCTAATACACCGTTGACATAATTTTGTGATACCATACCATAATCATATGAACTAGGCATTTTAAAGTTAGGACCAAATGTATAGCCTTCTCGTAAAAAAGAAGATACCAGTATTCGCGGTCGCATATTATTCCTCCATCCTTTTATATTAGTAATTAATAACAGTTGACAGTATTTGATATATTTAATATTATAAAAAAGGTGATTAAAATACTAATAAAAATATTATATCAGTAAAACCCACTGCAAGCAACAAATTAACTATCATATTTTCTCAATATAATAGATATTTAAGGAGGAAATTTATAAATATTCAAGAATAGATAAATAGATAAATATCTAAAAAATAGGGGGATAAAAATGTCTAAAATTATTGATGGTAAACAAATAGCAAAGAACATTAGAATGGAATTGAAGGACGAAATAAAGGATTTAAAAGAAAAAGGCCGTGTGCCAGGACTTACCGTAGTTATGGTAGGAAATAATCCTGCTTCTGAAACTTATGTTAGTATGAAGGAAAAAGCAGCCACAGAAATTGGTATTAATTCTACCCTTATCAAAAAGGAAGAAGATATCAGTGAAAAAGAACTGCTCGACCTAATTGATGATCTAAACAATGATTCAGCGGTTGATGGTATCTTGGTTCAACTACCTTTACCTGATCATATTGATGAGAAGAAGGTAATTGAATCGATCAAACCCGATAAAGATGTGGATGGTTTTCATCCCATTAATACCGGTAGACTGTTCAGCGGTCAGGAAGATTCATTAAGATACGAAGCCTGTACACCACTGGGCATTATCAGAATGCTTGAAAGAGAAGGCATTGAAATTGACGGAAAAAATGCTACTATCGTAGGAAGAAGTAATATAGTTGGTAAACCTATCGCTCACCTTCTATTAGAGAGACATGCGACAGTTACAATCTGTCATTCACATACAAAAGATCTAAAGGCAGAAACAAAAAGGGCTGACATCCTGGTAGCAGCTGTAGGAAGACCAGAGATGGTTACTGGCGACATGATCAAAGAAGGCGCTGTTGTCATCGATGTTGGTATCAATAGGGTAGAAGGAGAACTGCTCGGCGATGTTGAATTCGAAACTGCCAAAGAAGTTGCTTCTAAGATTACTCCTGTACCCGGTGGAGTAGGCCCGATGACCATAGCTATGCTCATGGAAAATACTGTCAAGGCCAGAAAGTACCATGGAGTATAATATAGATAACATATATTCGGTCTCCCAGATAAGCAACTATCTGGAAGCATTATTCAGTACCGATGAAGTACTACAGGACCTCTGGGTTAAAGGAGAGGTTTCTAACTTTTATCAGGCCAATTCCGGCCATATGTACTTTACTATCAAGGATGAAGATGCTCAACTAAAGACCGTGATGTTTAGATATAAAAGCAAAGGTATAGATTTTGAATTAGAAGACGGTATGGAGATAGCCGTACACGGCTATATCAACATATATAAGGTAAGAGGTGAATACCAGCTTTACGCTGATGAAATAATCCCAGAGGGTAAGGGATCCTTGTACGAAGCCTTTGAAAAACTAAAAAAGAAATTAAAAGAAGAGGGACTATTTGCAGAAGAACATAAAAAGAAGATCCCGATGATCCCCAAAAAGATAGGTATCGTTACTTCACCGACCGGGGCGGCTATCAGGGATATGCTCTCTGTGGTTGATAGAAGGTTCGAACATGTTTCGATTTTAATCGTGCCCTCTCTCGTCCAGGGAGACAAGGCGGCCGACCAGATTGTGGCTGGCATCAATTACCTTAACAGCCGTGATGATATCGACTTAATAATAGTCAGTAGAGGCGGAGGTTCCATTGAGGACCTCTGGCCTTTTAATGAAGAGAAGGTAGCTAGGGCTATCTTTTCTTCAGAGATACCGGTAATTAGTGGAGTCGGTCATGAGACCGACTTTACCATTGCCGATTTTGTGGCTGACCTGAGGGCACCAACCCCGTCAGCTGCAGCTGAACTGGCGATCGGTAACCGGGAAGAGATCGAAAACCATATTGATAATCTGGCTCGGCGTCTGCTGCACAACCAGAAAGCCCGGCTTAAAAATGCCAGAGAGAGATTAAGTTCAATCTCTAACCGCCGGATATTTAAAAAACCGGAGGAACTATTTATCAACAAAATGCAGAAGCTGGATGATTTAAGCCGTGAGTTGAAGTGGAATATGGAAAAGAAATTAAATAAGAGCAAAGAAAGATTTAAGATATTAAGCAGCAAGATGGATACTTTATCTCCTTTAAAAACCATAAAAAGGGGTTACAGTATTACTTATGACGAGGATGAGAATCCCGTCACAGATATTTCTGAGGTTAATAAAGGTGATAAGGTAAAAACAACTATTATAAACGGGAGCTTTTTAAGCACCGTTGACCAAATAGAAGAAGATGGTGGTATTAATGAGTGAGAAAAAAGATTTAAACTTTGAAAAAGCGATGGAAGAGTTAGAAGAGATCGTTGAGGACTTAGAAGAAGGGGGCTTACCTTTAGAAGAGTCCTTGGATAAGTTTAGCCGCGGTATTGAGTTAATCAAATACTGTAATGAAAAGTTAGGTGAAACAGAAAAGAAAATAGAAGTACTGATTAAAGAAGATGAAGAAATAAAAGATATAGTTCCTTTTGAAGAGGAATTTGGGCAGTAATAAAACTAGAGAATGGAGGCTCAAAAAATGGAAGTAATTAAATCTCTGGAAAAAGACCAGAGCAACTTGATAAAAGCAATTCAAATGGTCCAAAGAGAAAGAGGCTATATTTCAGATCAGGCCATAAAAGATATCTCAGAATACTTTGATATTCCGACCGTGGAAGTAGAAGGAGTTTTATCCTTTTATGCCCAGTTTAAAAGGACCGCCCCGGGTGAATATCAAATCGCTGTTTGTGACGGGACAGCCTGTCATATTAAAGGCTCTTCCCGGGTTAAAGGGTGGTTAGAAGAAGAACTACAGATTGAAGATGGTGAAACTACAGATGATGGACTTTTTTCCATGGAAACGGTAGCCTGCTTAGGCTGCTGTAGTTTGGCCCCTGTGGTTAGCATAAATGGTAAAGTATATGGTAAACTTGACCGCAAAAAATTACTTAAGATAATCGATGATTACAGGAATCGAGGTGAAAATTAAATGATAGAACGCATCAAAGTAGGGATGGCCAGCTGCGGGATAGCAGCCGGTGCCGATGAAGTCAAAGACTTCCTGGATGAAAAGTTAAAAGATAAGGATATAGAAGTAACTGAAGTGGGCTGTATCGGACACTGTTATGCTGAACCACTTGTTGAGGTTGAGACAGACAGCGGATCCGTATTTTTTGAAAATGTAGAACCGACTGAAGAAGACCTCAATAAGATGTTAGAGCTTGATGAAGAGTCCACAATGTCTTTTAGAAAAGAAAGGACGGGCCGCGAACACCTTAAAGTTACCAAATTAGCCGGTCGTATCGATCCGGTTTCCCTGGATGAATACATAGAACACGGCGGTTATGAGAGTTTAAAAAAAGCAGCTGATATGAAACCAGAAGAAATAGTAGAAGAAGTTAAAACTTCCGGTCTGAGAGGACGCGGAGGTGGAGGTTTTCCGACCGGACTTAAATGGAGTTTTTTAGCCGGTCAAGAAGCCGATAAAAAGATCTTAATCTGTAATGCTGATGAAGGTGACCCGGGTGCATTCATGGACCGTTCCATGATGGAATCAGTACCCCATCAGGTTCTAGAAGGTATGTTAATTGCATCGCTGGCGACCGGGGCATCTGAACTTTTCATTTATGCAAGGGCCGAATATCCTTTGGCTGTAAGAAATATGAATAAAGCGATTGATCAGGTTTATGAAAATGAACTGAATGTATTTGATGGAAAAACTATTGATATAACCGTTAAGGAAGG
>DATGCJ010000056.1:0-15580 GCA_035312025.1 Halanaerobiales bacterium
TAGTTGGAGAGGCAGGTATTAAAGTCAATGAAATTGCCTGTCGCATCGGGGGAGCTTATGAAGCAGACTTTATGCCCTTAATTACTGATGTAGATATATTAAAGATGGTTATTAACAGTTCTTTAGGTAAAAGTATTAATAAAGAACCATTAAAAAACTATAATTTATTAGAAAATGATAACTGGTTATCTGTCCAGTTATTTTTCGCCGGTAAAGGGAAAATTAAAAGCATAAGAAATATTGAACATATTAAAAATATTCCAGAAGTAGTTGATATTAAAGTAAACTATAAAGAAGGAGACACTATTCCCGAGATAGAAAACGCCACTGCCCGGGCCGGTTATTTTATTGTTAAAGCTAAAAGCAAAAGAGAGTTAAAAAATAATATAAAAAAAGTATATGATAAATTAAAAATTTTAAACACTAAAGATAAAAACCTTGTTTTAAGAAAAGCCGGTGAAACACTTTAGTACTGTTTTTTTGTATATATTTACATTATTCAAATTTCAATAAGGGAAAGCCCCGGAGTTTATAAACCAGAGCTTTCCCTTTTTATATTAAGTCAAAATACTATACTAATATTATTCACTGATTTTTTGTCTCATATTTAATTTAAGCTAATTATCTATTACCTTATATATTTTTACTTTCCAATCTTTGGTTCCTATATACTTAGCGATCCTCATTCCATAAGTTTTATTGGAAAATTCTTTTGCCAACCTACAATCCGTTACAAGATAATCCTTCATATCTGAGTAATAAGGATAAAGATTTCCATAGAGGGTATTCCAGGTTGGTCTTCTATTATAAATAAAATCCATCTCTTCCGGGTAAATTATATATTTTATATTATTTTTTTCGATATATTCAGAGAAACTTAAATTATTTTCATCTAAATAAGCAAGATTCCTGTAATCATATAACTTATTATAGTCAAAATAGAATTGAGTATTTAGATTAGCTAATACTTTTTCTTCTTTATTAATGGTAGTTGAAATATCATTAAGATAATCCTTGTAGTTAAAGTAAGAGTTATTATAAATTATAATAAAAGAATTTAGTAAAAGAATGAATATTAAAGCAGTTAAAATAGTTTTAGAATAGTCCGGGTCAATATTTTTTATTAAATTTGCTAACAAGAAATAGAGGATAGGAAATATAAAGATGATTGAAATTTGATTATATCTCCCGATCATTATATAACCCAAGTTGATCCCTATAAAAGAAAGCAGCAAAATATTAATAAAGTTATCTTTTTTCGTAAACAACTTATATATTGAATAAACTATAGTAAGCCCAAAAAGATAGAATTGGGGTTTGATATCCGGGGTAAAATAAGTGCCGCTGACCTGATAATATAATTTTTTATAAAAATAATCCAAACGGTCTAATTTGATTTGTAGGGACTTAAAAACGCCCAGAGTTTCACCATAGCTTTTATAGTTGTAGATAAAATTAGGATCGAAATATAAGCTCATTAAAATAAAGATTAGGGCACCTATAAAGACCGTTGTTAAGAAAACTAATAAATCCATATAATTTAATTTTTCTGTAAAAATAATGTAATAGAGGTATAAAAACAAAAAAGGTATAAAAGTAATAAAGCTGTTGGGATGAATACCGATTGATATTGATATTATTAACCCCAATAAGAAATTACTGGAATAATATTTATCCTGAATTACTTTTGTTAAAAAGTAATAAAGAGCCATTAAAAAGATAGATACTAATATAATTTCCTGTCTCGCCAGATGGGAGGTATATATAAATTGGATATCAACTGCAAGTAAAATGGTAGTTAAATACGATAATTTTTTAGACTTTGTTAATATGAAAGTAATTCTATAGAAAAAGAACAAAGAAATAGTTCCAAAAATTAAAGAGATTAATCTGAAGGTGAATATTTCATAGCCGAAAATTTTTAAAAAACCTACTTGAATTGAATGAAATATCACCCTAATAGCATGTGGACTGCGGGGGTAAAGGTCAAAAAAAGGTTCTGTTACATCATAAGTTCCTTCTTTTAATATAGTTCGAGATAAACCAGCTAACCAGGCTTCATCGGAATGAACAAAAGGGAAGCTGGTAAGGAAAAGTAAGTTAGCTAGAAAGTAAATGATAAGAATCACATATAGTTTGTTTAAATTTTTTAGTTTAATCATATATATCAGACCTTTAAGTTTACTATTATTTATTATAACACAAAAAAATTTAGGTTAAAGGAGAAATATTTAAAGAAAAATTTCACATTATCGAATAATCAAATGCACTATTAAAAATGCTAATACCAAAAACCAATCTTTATCCCTTATAATATAAATAAAGAAGATTGTACTTTATTTAACAATATTATTTTCACAAATTAAATTTGTGAAATAATATTATATAAGTACAAGTGCCTGGAAATAAATATGTAATTTAAAGGCACTAAATATAATAAAAAAGAGACAACCAAAATTCTAAGGAGGGAAATTTTTAATGAGAAGAAACAAATTATTATCAGTCCTATTTATAGTTGCTTTGACATTAGTAGTTATGAGTTCATCTGTATTAGCAGTCTCAGATGCAGTAGAAGATGCAGTTAACGGTTATTTTGCCAACCTACCAGGAGATAACGCTATGATAGGTCAAGAAGCATTTGTAGACAAGTTAAAAGCAGGAGAAGATTTAGTTGTATTGGATATTAGACAACCTGATGTATACAATGAGGGACATGTAAAAGGTGCAGTTAATATTCCCTGGGGACCAGATGCAATGCCAGCTGCCCTAGATAAACTGCCTGGTGATGAAACCATCTATGTATATTGTTATACAGGCCAAACTGCAAATCAAGCTGTTGGATTACTTAACTTTGCTGGTTTTGAAGCAAAGTCAGTTAAGTTTGGTTGGAATTTAGGTATAGCTAAAGTAGACGGTTATGAAGAAGTAGTAGAAACTACAGCCAATGAACTGGGTGGAGAAACCGATTATAAAATTAATGAAGATATTAAAACAGCAGTAGTTGATTATTACAAAGGATTAGCAGATGTAAGTGATACCATGTTTAAAAACTATAAAATTAGTGAAGATATGTTAAAGATGGCTTTAGATTCAGATAGTGATCTAATGGTAGTATCAATCAGACAGCCTTCCGCTTATTCAGAAGGTCATATTGAAGGCGCAATCAATATTGCCTGGGGTAAAGGCATGCAGGAATATTTTGGTCAGCTGCCACAAGATAAAAAATTAGTAGTATATTGTTACACAGGACAAACTGCCGGACAAGCTGTGGCTGGATTAAGAATGTTAGGTTATGACGCTGTATCACTTAATGGTGGTATGGGAACTCCCGCTAACGAGCCTTATGGATGGTCTAATAAAGGATATGAAACAGTTCAATAATTAACATATAATTAACATATAAAATAATATAATAAAGCAAAAGCTGGCAGTTAATTTTAGCTGCCAGCTTTTATAATATCATTTTATATCTTTAATTAATTGTATTAAATTAATTTTAAACTTTTCATCATCTTTTTTACTTCTCTTTTTAGCTGTGGGATGTCTCCCACCTGCCCTTCTTATTTTTTTATTAATATGTCTTTTCATAAGGAGGGTATCTATATTCTTATCTGTATATATTTTGCCTTTGGAATTAATAGCAGAGGCTTTCTTAGAAAGGGCTAAAGAGGCAAGCCCATAATCATCGGTTATTATGATATCCTTTCTTTTTGCAAAGTTTATGATCTTCATATCAACCGATTGATAACTTTGATCTACTTTCACTACCCTACCATAGTTTAATTTTATATCATGGTTATAATCGCAAAATAATATTAATTCTATATTAAATTTATGAGCAATAGATTCGGCTAGATCTATCACTGGACAGGCATCTCCATCAATAATAATGCGCATAAATAACTCTCCTTTTCCATTCCGAAAAATTCATCTTCTTTATTATTATAACTTAAATTTGGCATTTTTTCTATTATATACTATGAAAACAATATGAGCATATGTTATAATTGATAATGAAATATATTAAAGGAAATAACTTGAAGTTATTGAATATAAAAAATAGGTTTACTCTTTTTATTGTCTAAAATCTTGTAGTACCCAATTTATAATACAGAATAAGAGTAAAGATTTTTTTTGCCTATATTGTTTAAGTTAGTTTTATACTTATATACAATATTTAAGTGAAGCTTAAAATGTATTATTAAGTAATAACAAGGAAGGGTGTACTCATGTATATAAAGAGTCTTAAGTACTTTCAAGAAATTGCCAAAATAAAAAGTATATCAAAGGTGGCAAACAATTCCCATATTTCACAGCCCGCTTTAAGCCAACAAATTCAAAAATTAGAGGATTTTTTAGGGACAGAACTTTTTATTAGAAGTAATAGAGGGGTTGAGTTAACTGAATCCGGAAAAATTGTTTTAAAGTATGCGGATAATATCATAAGAACCTATGATAAGATGCTCTCTGAATTAGATGAGCAGGATAGTAAAGAGATAAAAATTGAAGGTGAGCATACTATTGCTACTTACTGTTTACCCTGTGTAATTTTAAATATGCAGATGAAATTTCCCAAGCATAGATACAATCTAGTTTCTGCCTCTCCCGATAAAATAGAACAGGATGTTGCAAGTGATATCTGTGAAATAGGTTTTACTACCACACCCGTTCGAGACGAAAGTTTAAATTCTAAAAATGTAATCGATGAAAAGGTTGTATTAATTTCGCCCCCTTCTTATGATATGCCTGAAAAAATTAATTTAACAGATGTATTGGATAATAAGTTCATTATCTTAAAAGAAGACTGTATTATTAAAGAAAACTTTAAAGATGGACTCAAAGAAAAGGGGCATAGTTTTAATGATGTAGAGGTTATATCTCGCCTTGATTCTACAGAAGCTATGAAGACTTTAGTGAGAAAAGGATATGGAGTAGCTTTTGTTCCTTATAATTCAGTCAGAGATGAATTTAGTGCTAATGAGATTCGAGTATCAAGAATCACTGATTACAACCTTGATTATGATATTTACATGATTTATAAAAAAGCAGAATTTTTAAGTAAAGAAGCGAAGGAATTTATTAGACATTTCAAACAACTCGGAAAACATGTATGTTATTAAATTAACAGGATTAAAAAGTGAAAAAAACAATACATTTGATAATTGAATATACTATTAATAAAAGTTATGACAATAAACAGTGATTATATCATATAATATTATTAAAGGTTGTACTATTTTTAACAATATAGAACTGGAGGTTGAAAAATGAAAAAAATAGCAAAGATAATTTTTGTTTTATTAACATTTGCGATTATTTTCACAGGCTGTGAAGCAGATATTACCTTCCCTGGGGAAGTAGGGCAGGATATAATTACAGCAAATGAAGCATTAAAAATGATTGAAAATGAAGATGTTGTAGTAGTTGATGCGCAAAAATCAGGTGATTATGAGGATCAACATTTAGAAGGTGCAGTTAATATTGCCAGAAATGATATCACTACCTTTGGACCTTTCCCCAATATGCTGGCTTCCGCTTCAAAAATAGAAGAGACTTTAGGTGAAAATGGTATTTCTAATAATTCTAAAGTTCTTATATATGATAATAACAATAATATGGATGCAGCCCGTCTTTGGTGGACAATGTTAGTTTTTGGACATGATACTGCCAATATGAAAGTAATCAGTGGGGGACTAAATGCACTTCAAGATGAAGGGGCAAGTTTTGCTTCGGGTGAAACTGAAGTTGAGACAGTTGAATATAATGCTTCTGAGAAAAATGAAGAATATGTTGCCACCAAAGAAGAAGTATTGGCCGAAGTAAATGAACCCAGTGAAGATACTGTAATTTTAGATGTAAGAACTACAGAAGAAGTTAATGAAGGTATTATTCCGGGTGCGGTTCATATTAATTATATCGATAACTGCAAGGATAACGGTGAATATTATCCACCCAGCTATATACAAAGATATTATCCTGACAATGAAGTTAAACCAAACCAAAAAGTAATAATGTATTGTAAAACTTCTATTAGAGCTGCCCAGACCTTTTTAGCATTACATAATGCAGGTTATAGAAACTTAGAGATTTATGATGGAGCCTGGATTGAATGGTCATCAGATAGTTCTTTACCTCAGGGTATGCCAAGCGGAGAACCAGTTGAACCCAGTCAACAAGATGCTTCGTAAAAAAATTAATAATTAAAGATTAGAATTAAATAAAAAGTATAAAAATCATGGGATAAAAAAGATTAATAGTTGTTATAATATTAATGTATGTATTTGCAATTTCCAGATCAGTCTTTGTATGAAAGGTAAAGGCTAAAGAAGATCTTTTCGTATCAGATTTCAGACAGCTTTTCGCTTATTTAGAAGGTCATATTAAAGCCGCAAGCAATATTCCATGGGGTGAAGGAATGTAGTTATATTTTGGTTAGCTACCACAAGATCAAAAGTTAGTAGTTTATTGTTACTCAGGCCAAACTGACGGACAGACAATAGCTAGATTAAGAATGTTAGTTTATGATCTGTATCACCTAATGTTGGTATGGAACTCTCGCTAACAAGTCTTATGGATGTTTCAATAAAGGTAATGAAACTGTTCAATAATTAACATATAAAATATAATAATAAAGAAAAGGCTGGTAGTTTGATGTAAACTACCAGCCTTTTTAATATATCTTACAATAAATATTATCTACAAATATTGAATTAATTCTAATCTATTCTTCTATTTGACTGTGGATTATGTCTAAAATTTCATTTTTTACCTCAAAGTAATTATCTTTATATATTACATCTTTAGTTCCCTCTTCAAATATCCTTTTTGTAAAATCGACATCAAAAATTTTAATAATTTCACCAGGTAGTTTGGAAAGTACAACTACTCTTGTCGCAAGAGAAAGAGCCTCATCCACATCATGAGTGATAAAAAAGATAGTTGTATTATTTTCTACCCAAATATCTCTGATCAAGTTCTGCATATTATCTCTAGTCAGGGCATCTAAGGCCCCAAAAGGTTCATCCATTAATATTACCTGAGGATAGTTTGCTAATACCCTTGCCAAAGCAACCCGTTGTTTCATACCACCTGATAATTCAAAGGTATATTGGTCCCCAACTCCACTTAGATTAACTTCATCTAAAAAGTATTCTCTAATTTTTTTAATTTCTTCTTTCGGTAGATCGCGCATTTTAGGTCCGAATTCAACATTATCTTTAACAGACATCCAGGGGTATAAAGTAGGGGATTGAAAGATAACTCCCCGGTGCCAGTCCGGACCGGTGATTTCTTTACCCTGCATTAAACAGCGCCCCGAGGAGGGTTTTAAATAGCCTGCAATGGTTTTAAGCAGGGTACTTTTGCCACATCCAGAGGGTCCAAGTACACAGACAAATTCCCCCCGCTTTATTTCCAGGTTGATATCCTTTAAAGCAAGAGTTGATTTCTCCTCTTTACCATATAGTACACTCATATTTTCTATTTTAATTAAAGTTTCTTTTTCAGTCTCTACAGTCATGGATTAAACCCTTTCTCTTGAAACTTTACTTATTATTCTTGTTCATTATCTAAAGACATTTTTATATATTCGGGATTTACATATTCATTGAAAGTTTCTTGTGAAGGCGATACTTCAATTGAACCTTGATTTTGGAGAAAATCAGAAGTATCTTTCATAACTTTAGCAAAGTTGCCCGGATTTTCTACCGTTCCAAAGAAGTCCTCACTTAAAAGTTCTTCCCGTGTTTTCCAACTTGTACCACGCATTTGATGTAAGGCTACTTCGGCTTCAATACCTAATTCTCCGGAAACAATTTCAGCAGCTTCTTGAGGATTTTCTCTATAAATATCGCCTGCTTCTGCCATAGCTGAGATAAAATCAGCCACTAGATGGGGATATTTATTAGAGAATTCTTTACGAACAACCTCCACATTGGCAGTAATATAACCTTTTTCAGCCATATCTTCACTTGTTATCAAGGCCCGCCCATTATCTAATAATTTTGCTAAAGTAGGCTGCCAACTATAAGCGGCTTTAATATCGCCGCGCTCCCAGGCGGCAACTATTTCAGCGGTCTGCATATCTAATAGCTGAACATCATCTTCAATACCTGCTTCCTTGAGCACATTTAGAAGTATATAATGAGCAGTAGAAGCAAAGGGTACTGCCACCCTTAAACCTTTAAGATCTTCTATTTTTTCAATACCTGAACCGTTTTTAACAGCTAATGCTTCATTATCACCTAATACTTCATGCAGCCAGACCATTTCAACTTTAAGTTCTCTGGATAAAGCTGTAATAGCGTTGGTATTACCCATAGTTGCAAAATCAATACTACCCGAAGCGAGAGCTTGATTTGCTTCCGCACCTGAATCAAAGACAGTAGTATTAACTTCAATACCTCTATCTGCAAAATATTTATCAAAATATCCTTTCGCGATAGCTATGGTTTCATCATTAGGGATCCTTAAGATACCAAAGTTAATTTCTTCCGGTAGTACTTCTTGATTTCCATCTTGTCCAGATTGATTATTTCCACACCCGGACAGGGAAAATACTAAAAGTCCAATTAATAAGACCACAGTCATAATTTTTATAAAAGAATTTTTCATAATAACCTCCGTTAAAATTTGATAATCAATACTTATTATAGATGTCCTTTCCAGAAAATAATGTTTTCTTCTAAATATCTTAATCCGGCATCAATAATAACACCAGTTATACCCATGATAATTATTCCGACAAAAATAACTTCACTTTTTAAAAAGTTCGAAGCATCCAAAACCATCCAGCCGATACCAGAGGTAGCAGCAACCATTTCTGCTGAAACCAGAGTTGTATAAGCTACCCCGAAGGCAGTTCTTATACCTGTGAATATTTCCGGCATAGAGGCTGGTAATACTATTTTAAAGAAGATGTCTTTTTGTTCTGCCCCTAAGGACTCTGCACTTAACACAAAGTCTCTATTAAGCTTTCTCACGGCCGAGACACAGGCTATATAAATAGGAGCAAAGGCTGCTAAAAATAGAAGTACCTGCTTGGAGAGATCGTCAATACCAAACCAAAGGACCAAAAGAGTATAGTATGCTAATGGTGGTAATGGTCGATAAAATTCTATTACAGAGTCTATAATAGCCTCTACTTTACTAAAATAACCACTCAAAAGACCTAAAGGAACGGCTGTGAATATGGCAAAAAATAGAGCAACGAAGAGACGTTTAAGACTGGCTCCTAGATGGACCCAGATCGGTACTTTATTATAACCGTTTTCCAAAATGTGTAAAAAGGCCTGCCAAACTCTGAAAGGACCTGGCAGCAGAGTAGGAGAAAAGATTTCTAATTTTGTAATCACATACCACAAGATAAGTATGGAAGCCCAGGTTGTAAAAGTTAGGATTTTTTCTGTTTTCGTTTTTTTATCTTCATCTACCCGCCTATTTATTAATTTATCTGCCCATTTAGTTTTATTTTTGTTTTCTTCTTTAGGCTGCTCATTATTTTTTAGAGCCATATTTTTACACGCCCTTATCTATAATCTTAAAATATATTTTTAATCTAATTCATTTTGCTAACAAAAAGATATCATATTTATCTTTAATTATCAATTGGATTTGCATTTAATGAAGTAAAGACCATCAAGTATTATTACTTGATGGCCTTATAGATTGAGAGTTAATTTATATTTACTTTAATGTATTGTTTTTTACTCAAAATTATACTCTGTTACTATTTTATCTCTATCAGTAGTTTGATCTAAGAAGTATTCATAGCAGCAGATTCCTAAGAATGAGCCTGAAATGTTTACTACATTGTCATAGCCCATACCTTGTAGAGCTAATACTGCGTTATAACTTCTCTGTGCTGAACGGCAGTGTAAGTATACTGGTTCATCTTCGGGAATTTCATCAGTTCTACCTCTTAGTTCACTAAGTGGAATATTTACAGCGTTTACCAGATGACCTTCTTCATATTCGTCTTCTTCTCTTACATCAATTATAAAGGCATCATTTTCAACAAGTTCTCTTACTTTAGTAACTGGAACCTGATTATATCTATTATTGAGGATGTTATTAGCAACCATACCAGATTGGTTTACAGCATTTCTTGGGGTACTGAATACGGGTGCATAACATAGTTCTAATCCAATTAGATCTTCTACGGTTGCATCCATCATAATTGCGGTAGCGATGATGTCAACTCTTTTATCTACATTACCTTTGCCTACTGCTTGAGCCCCTAATACTTTGCCAGTGGGAGTCTCATAAAGTAGTTTAAAGTGTAAGGGATTACTATTAGGCATTAATCCCACTTTATCCTGTGGAATAATATAAACAAAATCGTATGAGATACCAGCATCTTGTAGTTGCTTTTCATTTAAGCCGGTAGTTGCGGCATTGTAATTAAAGGCTCTAATTACTGAGGAGCCAATAACACCATTGTTTTTATGTGGTATATTGTAGATATGATTAGCCGCTGCTCTTGCTTGTCTTTGTGCTGGACCAGCTAAAGGCATTCTTGTTTTACTGCGTGAAATACGGCAGTATTCTTCAATTACATCGCCCACTGCATAAATATCAGGGTCACTGGTTATGTAATTATGATTAACCTTAATTCCGCCGGTTTTTCCAATTTCTAAGCCAGCATCTTCGGCCAGTTGAGTTTCGGGATTAACACCGATAGATAATACTACAGCACCGGCATCTATCTTCTTACCGGATTTTAAGACGACATGGTCATCATGTACTTCTGACAGTGGATCACTTAAAACTACATTAACTCCATTGTCGTGTAATTCTTTGTGTACGATCTGGGCCATGTCATAATCAAGAGGCTGTAGAACCTGGTCTAATGCTTCAATTAATGAAACGTTTTTATTAGAATGGATAAAGTTTTCAGCTATTTCTATTCCGATATATCCAGCACCGATAACTGCAACATTTTCAATATTATTTTTGTTAATATACTGATTTAATTTATCTATGTCAACAACATTTCTGATTGTAAAGACATTATCATTGTTTACACCTTTGATACTTTGCGGTCTAATGGGATTTGCGCCAGGAGAGAGGATTAATTTATCATAGTCTTCGGTATAAACCTCTCCGCTTTCTAGGTCTTTTACTTCTACGGTTTTTTCATTTCTATTAATTTTGGTTACTTCATTTCTAACTCGGGCATCAATATTATACTGTTCAGCAAAGTTTTCAGGACACATTAAAACTAAGTCGTCACATTCTTTAACAACCCCACTGATGTGATAAGGTAAGGCACAGTTAGAAAAGGAAACATGAGGGCCGCGTTCAAACATAACAATTTCGGCTGATTCATCTAATCTTCTTGCTCTTGTGGCAGCAGAAGCTCCACCTGCTACTCCACCAACAACTAAAATCTTTTTACTCATTTTTAAATTCCTCCCGTTTCTTTAATTATTAAGCCTAGGTTTCTATTTGAAACAAAATATTAGCCTGCGATTTTTTCATTGAATTTGTTACTAATTATACCTCCCACAATCATGAAGACCAAAAAGAGCCAACCTGATAATGAGAAGTTAGCAATCGGTGTATATAATGCTCCTACATTACAACCATTTGCTAGACGAGTTCCAAAACCCATTGTTAAGCCACCGAGTGCATAGATAGCTGCCTGTTTTTTAGTGATGCTAAGTTCAGAAGTGAACATCTTTGAAAATTTACCGGCAGTTAATAGATAGATAATTGCACCGGTGATAATACCGAAGTTTTGTACTGAAATCTGATGTTCAAAAAATGGTGTATTAAATACTTCGGCTGACATTCTGGTAAAACTACTTAAGCTTTCAGCAGAGATGCCGAAGATCATTAAGAATTTACCGAACCAAATACCATAAGGTTGAGAAGCACCCCAGCCTGCTCTGGTTACTGCCATTAATAATGTGAAGATTATAGCTAAGGCAACTGCTCCCTGTTTTAATGTCCAGGGTTTTTCGAAGAAATGGTAGTATGTATCAGCACTAAATAGTTTGAAATTCTTAAAATCTATTGATTCTGCATTTTCTTGAATTCTTTCTATTTCCAATCCGGTATATTTATTATTTTTAACCTGATATCTTTCATATAGATAGGAGAGAGCTGTAAAGATTACACATAAGGCTCCTAATGCTATTAAACCGCCGAGATAACCTTCAAAACCATCTCCCTGGAAAAAGTCGGGTAAGAAAACTCCTCCCATAGTCCGATAACCTATATAAGAACTAAACCATGATTCCTGTACCCAACTTGCTGTATTTTGAACTGGAAAACCCAAAAATACTCCCAAACCAAAGAAGATAAGGGTTGTAAAAGCTCTCGGGAAGCCCATGGGTAAGTCGGTTAGGACCCCACTTGCACAACATACAGAAAGTGACATACCGAAACCAAATAAAAATCCACCGAAAATAACACCTAAATTAATTGGTTTTACCCAGAGGTTAAAACTGGCTGGGTCATTTCCCAATAAAAGGCCGGCTGTTAATACAGCTGTTATGAAAAACATAAACATTAAAGTTCTCATTAATTTAGTAGATCCGGTCCTATATGCTCTGTTTACACTACCTGCAAAACCAGTATAAGCTCTTGCAAGGGCATATCCAATACCCGTACCTATTAATAATCTAAAAAATAGTATATCTGTCTTGAGCCAGAATTTAGCTGCGATTAGGATTACTAAAATTGCAATAAATCCTATAAACTTTTCTGATTTCTTTTTCATCTTTTTTATAATTCCCTCCTTTAAAATCTCCAAGCCTTCAAGACTTTGTTCTAAAATTCTCAAAGCAGGGCAAAAAGTAAATCCCTCGCCCGGGATGAAAGCTTAGATTATAACTTATAATTTTATTCACAAAGTTGTGTATCTATATATAGTATATACTATTTATTAACAATACTAAAATAATAATATCTTATGCAGGATAATATTATTTTATGGAAGAATCGTTTTGTGATAAAAATATCTAATATGATTCATAATCTAATAGTTAATTTATTAATTTGCGGGAGATATAAATTTGTTGTTATAAAATGATTGTGAAAAGGTATATTAAATTTAAAGATTATAGAAAGAAGTTCATAAAATCTAATAAAAATATGGGCCTCTTCAAAAATTGATTGAGAATTAACCTCAAAAAAAAAGTTTATAACAGTAATCCTTATTTTATGTATGCAGATGTAAATTTATAAAAAGATTTTAAATATAGATAAAAAATGCCCCCAAATTTTTTATGGGGACATTTTGTTAAAATTGATATTAGTATTCTCCTAAATTAGCTGAATTACTATATCCTTTTGATTCCCAGTAGCCAAGATATTCAGAATCACTGGATAGTTCAATTCTATTAATCCATCTTATCCATTTATAACCATATTTTTGTTCTGCTATTAATTGAAAAGGGAATCCTTGTCTGGTAGGTAGTTGAACATCATTGACCTTATCCGCAATCATAATATTATTTTCCATAATAAATGACAATGGTAAAGAAGTTGTATAACCATCTGGTGAATAGAAGATTACTGTATTAGCTTCATCCTTAACTTCCACTTCCTTAAAAATACTTTTTAAAGGAATTCCTTCCCACAATGCTTTTACAGACCAACCGGTTACACAGTTTAATGTTATTACCTTTTTAATATGTTCTTTCTCTTGCAGAACTGAATATTTGTATTCCTGCTTGTTATCAACTAATCCATCTACAATTAATCTGTATTCCTCTATGTCCACTTCCTGAATACCTTTAATCGAATTCTCTCTAAAATCTTCAATTGAACCTAACTTTTCACCTTCATATTCATTTATTTCAACTTCTTGGATATCTTCCTGAGCGAGTATAGTTATATTAAAAGAGATTATTAGAATTAGAATAGTTATTATGATAAAAAATTTATATTTCATTAATGAAGCCCCCTCTCTATTAGAAAATATATTTATATATAATATTGGTTATATAAGAGATATTATAGTATATCTATTATTTTACTATGTTTTTTTAATTAAATCAATTAATAATAACTATTACTAATTATAATACAGCTTTAAAATTAAATACATTTTCTAATCTCACAATTAAATTAACAGGAAGTATAGGTCCAATTCATTGTTTTAACAACATTTTGTCCTTTCTATTAAGTACTATCAATGTTTTTTATTTTGTGAATATATTTTGTTTTAATTTGCCTTTTAATATTATTTCTAATCTTTTAATAGGTCAAAACTACCAAATTGAGTGAGAAGTAATATTTCTTCTTAATCTTTAAATTTTTGATGATATTAATCAAAAGATCAAAAAAATACTTATCATGAATTTTTGACCTTTTTAATCAGTAATTTAATGAAATATTTAAGAAATATAATTGACATTATTATGTTGTTTTTATATAATATGAGTAAATTCGATTATACTCATATAAAAAGAAAGAGGGATTATAAATGGAATTGTTAGAAATAATGAAAGCTTTATCTCATGAAAACAGACTACGTATCTTAAATTTAATTAAGGATGAACAACTATGTGTATGTGAGATTGAGTATGTATTAGATATAAACCAATCAAATGCTTCTAGACATTTAAATAAACTAAAGCAAGCCAACCTTATTGTAGGAGAGCGAAAAGCACAATGGATATATTATAAAATTAATCAGGAAGTAATCAAAGAACATAAATTTTTAGACCTCATAATAAAACAAGAGTTAAAGAAAATAACAATATGTCAAGAAGATGAAATTAAATTAAAAGAATATCAACAAAGTGGTCTGTCCTGTCAGGATCTAGACTAATCAATTTAAATAAAAGGAGAGGGAGTATTAAATGACAGAAGAATTAGATATTACAAATGATAAGGATGTTCAGGAGGAAACTAAAGAGATAAGTTTTTTTGAAAAGTATTTATCCATTTGGGTTGGTTTATGTATAATAGCGGGTGTGTTGATCGGGAGACTGTGGCCTGCTTTTCCTAATACTTTAAATCAATGGGAATATGCACAAGTTTCTATTCCAGTAGCAGTTCTCATCTGGTTTATGATCTATCCCATGATGGTGGAAATTGATTTTAGTAGTATTAAAGAAGCTGGGAAAAGGCCAAAAGGTCTAACTATTACATTAATTACAAATTGGGTCATAAAGCCCTTTACAATGTTATTTTTTGCCTGGTTATTTTTGGAATTAATATTTAATCCATTTATTTCCAATGCTTTAAGCCAACAATATATAGCAGGAGCAATATTATTAGGTTCAGCTCCCTGTACCGCCATGGTTTTTGTATGGAGTTATCTTACAGATGGAGATTCTGCTTATACATTAATTCAGGTATCAGTTAATGATATAGTCTTAGTATTTGCCTATGCACCGCTTGTGATGTTTTTACTAGGATTAAGCGAATTAACAGTACCCTGGAATACAGTTTTATTATCTGTAATTTTATATGTAGTAGTGCCCTTAACCTTTGGTTATATTTCCAGAAAATATATTATTAATAAAAAGGGTAAAGATTGGTTAGAAAATGTATTTTTAAAAAAATTAGACAATGTTACAATTATAGGACTTTTATTAACCTTAGTAATTTTATTTTCCTT
>DATGCJ010000057.1:0-18062 GCA_035312025.1 Halanaerobiales bacterium
CTTTCAGCTATACCGTTACCCGACCCGGACCGAGAAGCAAACAAAAAACCGCTGGAAGGAGAAATACCGAGTCCGGTCAATCCACCCAGTGGCTGTAGATTCCATACCCGCTGCTGGTTGGCAGAAGAAAGATGTAGAAGAGAGGAACCTGAATTCAAGGAAATTAAAGACGGTCATTATGTGGCCTGTCATGTAATGGAAGAAAGATATAGTGACTGATAATAAAATACTGGGGAGGTCTATTATTGAAAACCAAAAAAATACAAAATGAGATTAAAAAAATAGAAGAAGACATAGTTAAATTAAGACACCTTCTTCATCAATATCCCGAGATTGGTTATGAGGAATATAATACAGCTCAATTAATCGCTAAGACCTTAAAAAAATTAGATTTAGAAGTTAATGATGATATTTATGCCACCGGTGTGTCTGGCCTACTTAAAGGAAAAGAAAACAATAAAACAATATTATTAAGGGCAGATATGGATGCTTTAACTATACAAGAGAAGACAGATCTGCCTTATGCCTCCCAAAAAGATGGAATAATGCACGCCTGTGGTCATGATGTACACTCTGCCATTGTATTAGGGGCGGCGGTGGTCTTAAAGGAATTAGAAGAAGAATTACCGGGTAATGTAAAGTTCGTCTTCCAGCCAGCCGAAGAACAGGAAGGCGGAGCCCTGGGAATGATTGAAAATGGAGTAATGAAAAATCCCAAGGTAGATGCCGCCTTAGGATTACATGTCTGGGGTTCAGCCAAAAAAGGTACAGTTGAAATAAAATATGATTCAATGATGGCTTCCCCCGATAGGTTCTTAATTAAGATCATCGGAGAGGGCGGCCATGCAGCCAATCCCCACCAATGTGTGGATCCCATTATTATAGCAACTGAGATCGTGCAAGAATTTCAAAATATCATCAGCCGGAAGGTTGAACCAACTGAACCGGCTGTTTTATCGGTTTGTCATATAGAAGGCGGGAATACCCATAATGTAATACCGGATGAAGTAATTATTGAGGGGACAGTAAGGACCCTTACAGAAGATGTAAGAGACAGCATACCCTCCCTCATGGAAAAGATGCTTACAAAAATTACTGAAATTTATGGAGCAGAATATGAATTAGATTATGATTACAGCTTTCCACCCCTGGTAAATAATAAAGAGATGACTGACCTTGTTAGAAATTCTGCTAATAAAGTAATGGGAGAAGATAAAGTAATAGAAATAAATAAGCCGAATTTAGGTGGAGAGGATTTTTCATACTTTGCTAAAGAAGTACCTTCTTCATATTTTTATCTCGGTATTGCCCCTTCCAAAGAAAATGTAATAAAACATCATAATCCCTACTTTTATGTGGATGATGATGTAATTGCAGATGGGATAGCAATTTTAGTTCAAGCTGTTTTTGATTATTTTGATAATTGATATCTTGCAACATGTTAACCAATTTGATATTATGTCATTAATAATAAATAGTGAGATTTGTAGGTGAAGAATATGAAAGTGGCAGTTATTGATGGATTAGGTGGAGGCTTAGGTGCTCAAATAGTTGAAAAGTTGAACAATAAATTGAGCAACAAAATTGATATTTTAGCCCTCGGCACGAATGCCGTAGCTACCTCCAAGATGCTAGAGCAAGGCGCAGATGAAGGTGCAACCGGTGAGAATGCTATAAAATTGAATGTTAACAAGGTTGACCTTATTATCGGTCCCCTGGGACTTATTATACCTAACTCCATGAAAGGGGAAATAACTACCGTAATGGCCGAAGCCATAGCCGGTAGTGATGCTAAAAAGATAATTCTTGGAATGAGGCAACCTCATGTAGATTTGGTTGGTTTAAGTGATAAGACCTTAAACGAACTTATTGATGATTCTATCAAAAAGACTGAAGAATTTTTAAAAGGAAAGTAAGATTAATTACAAAAAAATATTTTTAATGATCACGAAGGTCATAAGCTGTCTAATGCGGACAGGGCCTTCGTTTTTTCTATTTTTAAAGGGGGAATTAAATTGGATATTAAAAAGATTGTTTATACGGCATTTTTCATTGCTTTAGGTATTGTCTTACCGATGGTATTTCATTTAGTGGGGGGACCTTCTTTAGGTAGAGTTTTCTTGCCCATGCATTTACCTGTCTTAATCGGGGGAGCCTTTCTAGGCCCCATGGCTGGACTAATAATTGGTATTATTACTCCCTTATTAAGTTCATTGTTTACAGGTATGCCGCCGGTAATACCGATGCTGCCTATTATGATAGCTGAATTAGGTATATATGGGCTGGTTATGGGATATTTCTTCTTTAGAATCAAGATGAATGTATATCTTTCGTTAATTATTTCAATGCTTGCTGGCAGAATAATGGCTTCCCTTGTGGTATTAGCATTAGTATATGGGTTTGGTTTTGCCCGCTTACCTGCTAATCCTATAATATATATATATGGGACTATAACAGCCGGTTTTCCGGGTATTATCGGCCAGCTTTTAATAGTACCCCTTGTACTGAGGTATATTAAAAGATTTAACGAACAAAAACCTACTTTAGAAACAGCCTATTAAAAATATAATAACAGTCAACAAGGAATTAGCCTGTCTTCTATCTAATTAATAATACAAGAGATAAAATATAGAAGACAGGAGGTAGCTTAGGATGCCCGCTAATTTACCGCCTCAGTATTATGAAGCAGAAGAAGTATACAGAAATGCTCAAACAACGGAAGAAAAGATCGCTGCCTTAAGAGAGATGCTCTCTATCATGCCCAAACACAAGGGTACAGAAAAACTGCAGGCAGATTTAAAAAAGAGGATTTCCAAAGTAAAAGAAGAAAAGAAAAAGAAAAGTAAATCAAAAAGCACCTATAACCCCTATTTAATAGATAAAGAAGGAGCCGGTCAGGTAATTTTATTGGGTTCACCTAATGTTGGTAAATCTTCGATTTTGGATTCTTTAAGTAATGCCAAGGTGGAAGTTGCTGAATATCCTTTTACCACTTCTTTACCTTTGGCCGGTATGGTTGAATATGAAGATATTCAAATTCAATTAATTGATACACCGCCTTTGGTGCCGGAAGATGTTCCCGGCCCGATGATTAGTGCAATATTTCATGCTGATTATATAACAATTGTTATTGATGCTTCAGCTGATGATTGCTTGGATCAACTATCAGGTATCATCGAATTTTTAGAAGGGAAAAGAATAATTAGAGATGAAATACCGGAGAATGTAAAGGGCTACCATTTAGAAGATATTTTAGTATTGGCCACAAAAGTAGATCTTTCAGGTTCCAAGGATAATATTGAAATAATAAAAGAACTATATCCCAATCTGGATCTATTAAAAATATCGAATAAAACAGATCAAAACTTAGATAAACTACCAAAAATTCTTTTTAATAAGTTAAATGTAATAAGGGTTTATTCAAAAGCACCTGGGGAAGAACCTGATTATGATAGACCCTATATCTTAGATAAAGGTGAAACAGTTCTTGATTTTGCCCAGCTTGTCCATAAAGATTTTGCAAAGAACTTACAAAAAGCCCGAATTTGGGGTTCAGCCAAATTTGATGGCCAACATGTAGCAAAAGATCATGTTTTAGAAGACCAGGATGTAATTGAACTTCATACTTAATAGTAAAAAGAAAGGAAGTTTATTAGTAATGGAAGAAAAACAACTAGCTATTAACGAACTTAATAATACAGATTATTCCTTAGTAGTTGTTAAAAATAGTAAAGTTGAATATAGAAGCAAAGAAGAAAGTGTTGGTTCTATAGTTAACCTCTTAGAGAACAGGCCAGAACTGCTTAAAAACGCAGTTGTAGCAGATAAAATAATCGGTAGGGCTGTTGCTATGGTATGTGACTTTGCCTCTGTAAACTACTGTTACGGGCAGATAGTTAGCAAAGGAGCGGTAGATGTTTTTGAAAACAACAATCTATCTTATAAAGCAGCCGAAGTAGTGGAAGCTATTAAAAATAGAGATAATACAGACTTATGTCCCATTGAAAAACTTACCTTAGATATAAATGACAGTGCTAAAGGCATTGAAAAAATAAAGGAGTTTCTTAATAATTAAATTAAGTGGGTGAAGCAAATGGGAAGTTATATTAAGATCTATATTTTGGCATTTATTATTTTTATGGGAATTGACTTAGTTTGGTTGGGTATTTTAGCGAAGGATTTTTATAGGAGTCAGCTCGGTACCTTTTTAAAAGAGAGCTATAATATGAAAGCGGCCCTATTATTTTATTTAGTTTATATTGCAGGACTAATATTCTTTGTAGTGAGCAGAGCTATTGCTACTGGGAATTGGCAGTATGCTGTTTTTGCCGGTATGTTTTATGGTTTTGTTACTTATTCAACCTATGGAATTACCAATTATTCGACAATTAAGGATTGGCCAACATTATTAACTATTATTGATATTGGATGGGGAACTGTTCTCTGTGGACTGACCTCATATTTAACTTATTTAATTGCCAGTAATTTTAGTTTTTTTCTTAATTAAAGTAATAATTATTAATATATAAACTAATATCTTAAATTAAAGATAATAAATGATAAGCTTTGAGCCTCTAATATATGGGGCTTTTTTTATTTTCAAACAAAAAAATATAAAAAATCCTTGCATTATAATACGATATTATGTATAATTATTTAAAATTAATTAAGTAAATCTGTGGAACGGGAGAGTAGAAGAAATAACTGAGTAAGCGAGATGGGGTTGGTGTAAGCCCATTCGGTTATTACTTTGAACCGCACCCGGGAGGAGCTGTTCTGAATAAAAAGTAGGAACAGACGTATGATTAACGTTAAAAATTATAAGAGTGGTCAAAGTTTGTAGACAAATCAGAGTGGTACCGCGGATAAAAGTCCGTCTCTACTAAAGAAATTATTAGTAGGGATGGGCTTTTTTATTTTAAAGAAGGGGTAGATAATATGAAAAAATTTACACGCCTCCGAACTAGATAAAATAATATATTAATCAGAGGACAATCATATAATATTTAAACCAAAATATAAAGGGAGGCATAAAAATGTCTAAAAATAATAAAAAGATTGAAAAAATATTACTTGCTTATTCAGGTGGTTTAGATACTTCTGTATCAATTAAATGGTTAAAGGAAAAATTTGCGGCTGAAGTGATTACTTATACGGCTGATCTAGGTCAAAAACAGGACTGGAAAAAGGTAAAAGAAAAAGCCTTAGCCACAGGGGCTAGTAAAGCATATATCGATAACCTTGAAAAAGAATTTGTTGATAATTATGTAATAAAAGGGCTAAAAGCAAATGCACTTTATGAAAATAAATATCCCCTGGCAACTGCTTTAGGTAGACCCTTAATTGTAGAAAAAATGGTTGATATTGCTAAAAAAGAGAATGTCGATGCTTTAGCCCACGGCTGCACTGGTAAAGGAAATGACCAGGTTAGGTTTGAAGTGGGTTTTAAAGCCTTAGCACCTGAACTTGAAGTTATTGCTCCTTTAAGAGACTGGGAGTTTAAAAGTAGAGAAGAAGAGATAGAATATGCTAAAGAAAACCAAATACCGGTCGATGCTACCAAAAGCAGTCCTTATAGTATCGATCAAAATCTCTGGGGAGTTAGTATTGAATGCGGCTTATTAGAAGATCCCTGGAATGAACCACCGGCCGATGCCTATTTATGGACTAAAGATCCCCATGAATCTCCTGATAATGAGTTGAAACTAGAAATAGAGTTTAAAAAAGGTAAACCTATTTCACTTAATGGAACTATAATGGACACTAAAGATATTATTAAAAAATTGAATGAAATAGGTGGTCAGTATGGGATTGGTAGAATAGATCTAGTCGAAAACAGATTGGTCGGAATTAAATCTCATGAAATTTATGAAACGCCTGCTGCTGAAATTCTACTTAAAGCACATATAGCTTTAGAAGAACTAACCCTGGATAAAGAAACCAAGCAGTTTAAAAATATGATTGAGAACAAGTATGCCAGTCTAACATATAATGGTCTCTGGTTCTCCCCCCTAAAAAAGCATCTTGATAAATTTATTGAAGAAACTCAGCAAAATGTTTCCGGGATTATTAAATTGAAACTATATAAGGGGAGTTGTACCGTCATTGGAAGGAAGTCGCCCTACTCATTATATAATTATGGCTTAGCTACTTATGACCAAAATGACCAATTTGACCACAACTCAGCGCAGGGTTTTATAAATCTATGGGCTTTACCGATTCAGATTGCTAATAATGTCGATTCTTATATCGATAAAAATAGTAAGGAGGCAGTTAAATGAAACTTTGGGGGGGAAGATTTGATAAAAACACAACTTTAAGAATGGATAAATTTAATAGTTCATTACCTTTTGATATCAGATTATTACCTTATGATATTCAAGGTAGTATAGTTCATGTAAAGATGTTAGCCAAGCAAAATATAATAAAAGGGGAAGAAAAAGAAGCAATAATAAAGGGTTTAAAGGAAATTGAAGCTGAATTAGAAGAGGACATTTCAAATAATAAATTTGATTATTATGAAGCAGAAGATATACATTCTTTAATTGAAAAGCGGTTGACCGGGAAGATAGGGTCAACCGCTGGTAAAATGCATACCGGTCGGAGTAGAAATGATCAGGTAAACCTGGACTTGAAACTATATTTAAACGAAATAACTGAAAAAATAAAAGAGCTTTTACTTAACTTAATGGAAATACTGGTTGATATGGCAGAGAATAACCATGATGTAATAATGCCGGGCTATACTCACCTCCAGAGGGCTCAACCTATAACTTTTGGACATCATATTTTGGCCTATTTCTACAAGTTTAAAAGAGATTTGGAAAGATTAGAGGATTATACTACAAGATTAAACATTTCACCTTTGGGTTCGGGGGCACTGGCGGGCAGTAATTTCAATTTAGACCAGGAATTTACGGCTGAACAGCTTGGGTTTGCAGGGATATATGAAAATTCAATTGATGGAGTAAGTGATAGGGATTATGTCTTAGAATTTGAGTATATTGCAGCTAATATAATGATTCATTTTAGTAATATAAGTGAAGAGATTATAATCTGGAATACTTCAGAATTTTCTTTTATTGAACTAAGTGATGAGTATACAACCGGTAGTTCAATTATGCCCCAAAAGAAAAATCCCGATTTGGCTGAACTAACCAGAGGAAAGAGTGGAAGGGTTTTCGGCAACTTAATGCAGATGTTAACAGTTATGAAAGGATTACCTTTGGCTTATAATAAAGATCTCCAAGAAGATAAGGAAGGGCTTTTTGATACCTGTGATACTATATTAAGAATATTAGAAGTCTATCCAGATATGTTAAAGACTATGAGAATAAATAAAGAGAAGTTAAAGGAAGTTGTTGAAAATGATTATTTAATTGCTACGGATTTAGCTGATTATCTGACAAGTAAAGATATTCCTTTTAGAAAAGCACATGAACTTGTAGGGGAAATAGTTAAGTATGCAGAGGACAATAAAAAGAATTTAAAACAACTTAAGTTTGCTGAGTACAATAATATACTTGGACAGTATCATGAGTATATAGATAAAGATATATATAAATTATTTGACTTAGAAGAATCGATAAGCAGTAAAAAAACAGCTGGAGGCCCTTCAAATAAAAGGGTGAAGGAACAAATTAGACAAGCTAGAAACTTTATTAATATCAAATGATGAAGAACCGATTTTAAAAAATTTAAAAAATTTAGATATAAATAAAGGATTTTTAGTTATAATCTTTAATAATATTAATTGTGTTGCCAAAATTTTATTGGGAGGTGAACTTTATTTGGATGAGATACGGGATGAATTAATAAAATGCGGCACTACACTCTTTTCAAAAAAAGGATATAGGGATACCAAGGTAAAAGATGTCACAGATTTGGCATCAATCAGTGTTGGTACTTTTTATAATTATTTTGATTCCAAAGAAGAACTATTTCTAGATGTATACTTGCGAAAACATAATCGAGCCAAACAAGAACTTTTAGATTTTTTCAAAGAAGATAAACCACCTCTCAAGATAATTGATAAAGCAGTACATAGGTTTTTAGATATGATGCAGACGGATCCTATTTTAAGAGCTTTCTTTAATCCAAATATACATGAAAAATATCGTCAGAGCCTCGATATCAAAAGGAAAAAGACCCATTTAAATTATGCTTATGATCTATTTGCTCCTCAGCTGGAAAAATGGCAGGACAGGGGAGAGATTAATGAAGAAGTAGATATCAAATTATTATTGGCCGTTTTTGACTCTATTTTTTATGTTCTATTACATAAGAAAGATATAGGTGAAGAATTTTTCCCAGAGATAGTCGATTTTTTAATTGATAGTGTATTGTGTAAAATGAACAAAAATTTTTACCAATAGATGAATGAATAATTTTATTATTCATTCTAATCAGATGTTTAGAAAGTTTGCAATATCCTTTTTTTACGTTACACTAATATCTTTCAAATTGGAGTTAATAAGAATTTAACACACTTGATTTAATAACTTAGATGTGATAATATTTTATTGTTAAAATATTAAAAATTTTTTAAAAAAGCGTGAATGAATAAAGCATATATTCATTTCATTAAATTTAAAAAATTACTAATATTTTTAATATTTCAGACAATTTTATTGATTTCAAGAACTTTTTTTGATAACTTATATTTGTTAAAGTATAAAAATACATTTTTTTATAGAATAATTTATATAACAATAAATCACTTAAAATTGAGAATATTAAAAGAGGGGGTGTTCTCAAAAAAAATAAGTAGTATTTAAGTAGATTAGAGTAATATGTATTTTAAAAATACGGAGGAGGAAAAATTTTAAATGAAAAGATCTAGTATTCTGATTTTAGTTTTAAGTATGTTTTTTGTTTTATCAATGTCAATAGGTGCTTTTGCACAGGTAAATAACCCTACTACTTTTACCAAGGTAAATATGGGTACTATTGACAGTTTAGATCCTCACTATCAATATGACAATGCTAGTGCAGAAATTTATGCTAACATCTATGAGAACCTGATTATGTTTGACGAAGGTGATGTTACTCAGTATAAGCCTATGATTGCAACTGAAGTACCTACCGTTAATAATGGTTTAGTTAAAGATAATGGTACTACTTATATCTTCCCAATTAGAGAAGGAGTTACATTCCACGAAGGCGGTACATTAACTGCAGAAGATGTTAAGTATAGTTTCATGAGAGGTTTAATACACGACCGTAATGGTGGTCCTTGGTGGATGCTTTATGGTCCCCTCTTTGATGCAGGTGGATTATCTGATATTACAAACGAAGTTGTAGGAGTAGAAGATCCAAGTCAACTTACAGCAGAACAGTCCGCAGAAGTTTTTGAAGTATTGGATAAAGCAATTGAAGTAGATGAAAACAATGTTATCTTCCACCTACCTAAACCTAATCCTACTTTCATGAGTGTTATTGTACATGATAATGGTTTGGGCGCAATTATGGATAAAGAATGGTGTATTGAACAGGGTGCCTGGGATGGAAGCCCTGAAACAATCGCAGAATATTATGACCCTGCTAAAGAAGAAGATCCACTTCACGAAAACACTAATGGTACGGGACCATTTATGCTAAATACTTGGGAAAAAGGTAAAAGAATTGCTTTAGATAGATTTGACGGCTACTGGAGAGAACCCGCTCAACTTCAAAGAGTTATCATTAACTATATTGATGAATGGTCAACTCGTAAATTGATGCTGCAGCGTGGTGACGCTGATGTAGTTTACATGGACAAACAGTATCAAAGTCAAGTTGAAGACTTAGAAGGTGTAGAATTAATTACTGGCCTACCTAACCTCTATACAGGTTATGGACTAATGAACTGGACAATTGAAACAAAAGGTAATCCAGATGTACACAGTGGTCAGTTAGATGGTAAAGGTATACCTTCTGATTTCTTTGCTGACATCCATGTAAGAAAAGCATTTAACTACTCAATGAATTATGAAGCATTTGTTCAAGATGTAATGGATGGAGACGGCCAGCAAGCACGCGGTCCTATTCCAGAGCCTTTCTTAGGCTGGAGTGAAGATTCTTCTATCTATACCACAGACCTTGCCAAAGCTGAAGAAGAATTTAAAAAGGCTTTTGACGGAGAATTGTGGGAAAAAGGATTTGAAATCACAATATTATATAACTCAGGTAATAGTATGCGTAAAACTGCTACAGATATGTTGAAATATAATATTGAACAAATCAATTCTAAATTTAAAGTAAATACCCGTGGTATTCAGTGGGCTACTTACTTAGACAGAATGATTGCTGGTAAGTTTACTCTCGGTTTCATTGGATGGGGAGCAGACTATGCTGACCCTCATAACTTTACAGTTCCCTTTATGAGAACTGATGGTACATTTGGTAACTTTAAAGGTGAAAATTACAAGACATGGGCAGAAGAAAATAATGTTGACGAATTAGTCAATAAAGGTGTGGAAGTTACAGAGCGTGCAGAACGTCTAGAGATTTATAAAGAATTACAACATATGACTTATGAATATGCAACTGACATGTATCTATATCAGCCAACTGCTCATATTCTAAAAAGAGAATGGGTAAAAGGTTGGTACTATGATCCAATTCTACATGATGGTATTTATTACTACAGTATTCACAAAGCTGCAGAGTAATTAAATTTAACAAAGTAAAATGATTAAAAATAATATCAGGAAGGGAATATTCCCTTCCTGATATCTATTATTTTATAAAAGAAGGAGATTTGAAATGATATCATATATTGTAAGAAGAATACTGATACTTCCAATAATTCTAATTGGAGTTACATTATTAGTTTTCAGTATGATTATGATGCTTAGTCCTTATCAAAGACTTAGTACTTACATAAAAGATCCCGCCCAATTAAAAAGTGTAGATGTAGATGTCTTAGTAGCCAGACATGGACTTGATGATCCCTGGTATCAGCAGTATGGGCGCTGGATTTCAGGAGTAGCAAGAGGTGATTTGGGGTGGTCAGAATCAGCAGGTGCAACGGTCTCGGAAGCCTTTTTGTCTAGGTTTCCAGCTACAGCAGAATTAGGATTATTTGCTTTATTACCGGTGGTATTAGGAGGTATTATTTTAGGAGTTTTTGCATCTGTTCATCATAATGATTTTTGGGATCACGTGAGTAGAGTATTAGCGATAATTGGATGGTCGGTTCCAACATTTGTTTTTGGTTTAGTAATGTTGATGATATTTTACGGACATTTGGGTTGGTTCCCACCTTCAAGGCTCGATAGCTGGGCTTTAGAAATAGTGAATTCTTCAGGCTTCATAAATTATACTAATTTCTTTGTGTTAGATGGATTTTTAAATGGTAATTTAGCTATTGTCGGTAATGCTATAAGACACTTGATCGCACCTGTAGTTACTATCTCCATTTTATGGTGGGCATTTATTATGAGAATTACCCGTTCTAGTATGCTTGAGATTTTGAGAAAAGACTATATTAGAACTGCCCGCGCTAAGGGTGTTACAGAAAATGTTGTTGTATATAAGCATGCTGTGAGAAATGCTTTAATTCCTGTTGTAACAGTTGCAGGTAGAATGGTATTAGGTTTACTCGGTGGATTAGTCATTACAGAAACTATATTCAATATTGAAGGTCTCGGCCAATTTATGGCTCAGGCAGCACAACAGCTTGATTACCCAGCTGTTTTAGGAGGAACCCTGTATTTTGGTTTTCTCTTAATTATGATTAACCTTTGTGTCGATGTTTCTTATGCTGTCATTGACCCTAGAATTAGATTGGAGTGATGTAATTGGAATGGCAAGAAGTAACTCTTAGGCTATTTAAAAATAAAATTTCGTTGATAGGTTTAATTTTAGTAATAGGATTTGGATTAATTGCAGTATTTGCTCCCTGGATAGCACCTCCAGCTGATCCGAGCGAACCATACATGGTTCCAAGAGCAGGTTGGGGTTTTGAACCTAAGCCTCCTAGTGCAGAACATATTTTTGGGACAGCAGAAGGACAATATGATATATTTTATGGTATAATATGGGGTACAAGAACTGCATTTAGAATTGGTTTTATTATTGTAGGGATTAGTACTTTAATTGGAATAGCAATTGGAACCCTGGCTGGATTTTATGGAGGCTGGTTTGATGAAATAGTAATGAGGGTGACAGATATTTTCATGGCTATACCATTTTTAATTGCCGCCATCGTTTTAACAACAATCCTGGGTCAGGGATTACGGAATGTGATGATTGCTCTTATCACCTTTGGCTGGATGAATACGGCCCGTCTAATGCGTTCACAGGTATTATCCATTAAAGAAGAAGAATTTGTAATGGCTGCTGATGCCTTGGGTGCCGGTGATGTTAGGATAATATTCAAACATGTAATTTTAAATACTATTTTCCCTTTAGTAATTGAAGCTTCAATGAGAATGGGTTCAATGGTTATTACTGCTTCAACCTTAAGTTTCTTAGGAATCGGAGCACCAGAAGGTTATGCTGATTGGGGACAGATGATTTCATTTGCACGTAACTGGATTTTAGGAGGTCAAGGGAACGCTATTCAATACTGGTTTACAGTTGTAATTCCGGGTTCAGCAATAACCCTATTCTGCTTGTCCTGGAATTTAATTGGAGATGCATTCCGTGACATCTTAGATCCTAAACTACAATAAAAAGAAGTAGGTGAATTTAGTTGGCGGAAAATAAACTTATTGATGTTAATAATTTAAAAACTTACTTCCATACTGAAGAAGGAACCGTGAAAGCGGTTGATGGAGTAAGCTTCGAAATTTATCCTGGTGAAACTCTCGGAGTTGTAGGTGAGTCCGGCTGTGGTAAGAGTGTTACCTCACTCTCTATCATGAGACTTATCGAATCACCACCTGGAAAAATAGAAGAAGGCGAAATTTTATTTAATGGTAAAGATTTAACTAAATTAAGTCAGGGCCAGATGAGAAAGATCAGGGGTAATGATATCTCAATGATCTTCCAGGAGCCAATGACATCCTTAAACCCGGTTTATACTGTGGGAGATCAGATTATGGAGGCAATTCTCATTCATAAAAACGTGAATAAAAAACAGGCCCGAGAAGAAGCCATAAACATGTTAAGAAAGGTTGGTATACCTCTACCTGAGCAGCGTGTCGATGAATATCCCCACCAGTTAAGTGGAGGTATGAGACAGAGGATAATGATCGCGATGGCTTTATCCTGTGACCCTCAATTATTAATTGCCGATGAGCCTACCACTGCCCTGGATGTTACAATTCAGGCTCAGATATTAGAGCTAATGAATAGTTTGAAAGCTCAGTTTGGAATGGCGATTATGATGATCACTCACGATCTGGGTGTTATTGCTGAGGTATCTGATAGAGTTGCAGTTATGTATGCCGGTAAAATTGTGGAGTATACAGATGTTAAAACTTTATATGCGGATCCTAAACATCCTTATACCTGGGGTTTAATGCATTCTATACCTCATATTGAGAAAGACTTAGATAGATTAGAGGCAATCCCCGGTAATGTACCGAATCCATTGGACTTTCCGGACGGCTGTAAGTATAATACAAGATGTCCTTTTGCAACCGATAAATGTCGAGTCGACGAACCTGATATTGAAGAGGTAGAAGAAGGTCATTATTCAGCCTGCTGGCATGTCGATAAATTAGAAGCTAAAAAATCAGAAGAGAAAGGCGCTTAATGGAGGTGAAAAGATTTGGCAGTAGAACAAGAAAGATTACTTGAAATAAAAAACTTAAGAAAGTACTTCCCGGTCAAAGAAGGAGTATTTCGTAAAACCGTCGCCCATGTAAAAGCGGTCGATGATATAAGTTTTTATATCAAAAAGGGAGAGACCCTGGGATTAGTTGGTGAGTCCGGCTGTGGTAAGTCTACAGCAGGCCGTACAATCCTTCGCCTCCTGGAAGCGACAGAAGGAGAAATTTGGTTTGAAGGCAAGAATTTATTATCTTTAGATAAAAAAGAACTAAGGGAAATGAGAAAAGAGATGCAGATTATCTTTCAGGACCCTTATGCCTCATTAAATCCCCGGATGACAGTTGCCGATATAGTGGGGGAACCAATAGATATTCATAATCTTGCCTCATCTAAAAAAGAACGTAATGAAAAGGTAGCAGATATACTTGATACAGTAGGTTTAGGTCCCGAATATATGAAAAGATATCCACACGAGTTCAGTGGTGGTCAGAGACAGCGTATCGGTGTTGCAAGAGCCTTAGCGGTTGATCCTACCTTGATAATTGCGGATGAGCCGGTTTCTGCGCTTGATGTTTCCATTCAGGCTCAGGTTATAAACTTACTGCAGGACTTACAGAAAGACTTTGATTTAACTTATCTATTTATCGCGCATGATTTAAGTGTTGTTAAACATATAAGTGATAGAGTAGCGGTAATGTACCTTGGTAAATTAGTTGAATTGGCAGATAAGAAGGAATTGTTTGATGACCCGAAACACCCTTATACCCAGTCTCTGCTCTCAGCGATTCCGGTAGCAGATCCTACTTATGAGAAGGAGAGAATAATCCTGGAAGGAGATGTACCTTCACCGGTAGATCCACCATCTGGTTGTAGGTTCCATCCCCGCTGTCCATATGCAATGGATGTATGTAGTGAAAAAGAACCAGAGTTCAAAGATTACGGCGATGAACATTTTGCTGCCTGTCATCTTCTTGAACAGGAATAAATAAAATATAATTGTTTTACTCAATTCTATCGTGCTTACAGGGAGAAGTCACCTAACACAAAAGGTGACTTCTACCCCAAGAGTAAAAATTATAAGTTAAGATGGAAGCTCAAATATATGGGTTTTCATCTTTTTTTGTTTCTTTAAATTTTGCACTATTACCTAAAATATAGTAAAATATGATTAAGTCAATCAAAATAATAATAAAAAGGAGTTAATTAATGAAAGAAAAAATTGCTGTTGTAACTGATAGCACGTGTGATTTGTCGAGTGAAATATTAGAAGAACAAGAAATTGAGTTTTTACCTTTAAAAATAATATATGAAAATAACCAATATAAAGATAGAGTTGATATTAAACCTCAAACTGTATATGACAATTTTGAAGATGAAATACCTTCTACTTCAATGCCGACTCCTTCCGAAGTCAGAGAAAAATATTTGGAACTACATGAAAAAGGATATACCCATATTATTTCAATCCATATTTCATCGGGTTTAAGCGGAACTTATAATATTTGTCAGATGGTTGCTGATCAGTTAGATGAAATAACGGTTCAAGTTATTGATTCCAAAATGTTATCTATGGGTTTGGGAAGATTAGTTTTATATACAAAGGAGTTAATTGATTCTAATCAACATAGCTTTAATGAAATAGTTGATAAAGTAGAGACCAAAAAAGAAGAAATCGATTTATATTTTATCGTAGATACTTTAAAGTATCTCAAGAAGGGCGGCAGAATAGGTAAGGTGAGAGGTACAATTGCTGAATTACTAAACATCAAACCTATTATTTCAATTAATGAAGAAGGTGAATATTTTACATTTGATAAAGTTCGTTCCCGGAAAAAATCAATTACAAAGTTAATTAATTTAGCGAAAGAAAAGATAAATGAGGGCTTTTGTTATGTGGATGTTATGCATGCTGATGCTAAGGAAGAAGCTGTAGATATATTAGATAAAATGAAAGATTTACCAAATGTTAAAGATACTGTTTTAGGAGAAATAAGTCCAGCCATGGTAGTACATTCAGGTCCGGGACTGATTGGTGTTTGTATAACAAAAATATAATACAGCCTAGATAGCATATTATAACAAAAATTTATAATAATCCATAAACCAGCTAGACAACTAATACTTGTTTGGCTGGTTTTTTGATTTTAATAGTGATATCTAATTGGAATATTTGTATTAAATACTGGGGAAAAGGAGAGATAAAAATGACTTCATATAATCATCTGAAAGGTGAAGAAAGTCCCTATCTTAAACAACATATGACTAATCCGGTGGACTGGTACCCCTGGAGAAAAAAGGCATTTAAAAAGGCTAAGAAGAAAGATCTACCGATTTTTTTATCTATCGGTTATTCTACTTGTCACTGGTGTCATGTGATGGAAGAAGAATCCTTTACAGATCAAGAGATAGCCGAAATTTTAAATGAAAACTTTGTATCAATAAAAGTAGATAGGGAAGAAAGACCGGAGATTGATAAATTATATATGGAAGTTTGTAAAGTGATGACGGGAAGTGGGGGTTGGCCTTTAAGTATATTTATGACCCCTGATAAAAAACCATTCTATGCGGCAACTTATATTCCTAAAAATGATAAATATGGAAGAAGAGGTTTACTATCCATACTTCCTCAAATAAAAAAATTATGGGACAGCCAGAGAGAAAAATTACTAAGTACAGCTAATGAGGTGGTTAATCATCTAAATAAAAATGAAAGTTTTGATAAAGTTGATATTGATGAAAGAGCAATTGAAAAGGCAGCCGGTATATTGGACAGGATATATGATAAAAAATATGGTGGGTTTGGTAATTCTCCTAAATTTCCCATGCCCCATTATTTGCTTTTTCTATTACATTATGCGAAAAACAGCAATAATGATAAATATCTGAACATGGTAGAAACAACTTTACAGAATATGAGGGCTGGGGGAATTTATGATCAACTCGGACAGGGATTTCACCGCTATTCAACTGATCAAAAATGGGAGGTCCCTCATTTTGAAAAAATGTTATATGACCAGGCCCTTTTAATTTATACTTACCTTGAAACTTATCGAGAGACCAATAAAAATTTTTATAGAGATATAGTAGAAGAGATAATAGATTATTTAAAAAGAGACATGCTGTCCGAAACAGGCGGTTTTTATGCAGCTGAAGATGCAGATAGTGATGGTGAAGAAGGTAAATACTATTATTGGAATCTATCAGAGTTAGAAAATATTTTAACTAAAGAAGAATATGATAAATTTTTATCTGTATTTACTATTGATGATGAAAAGAAAATAAACTTGAGATTAAAAAATGTTAAAGATTATAAAAGTATTACAAACATTAAACAAAAGTTATTAGATGAAAGAGAAAAGAGAACGAGACCTGGAAGAGATAATAAAATATTAACCGATTGGAACGGTTTAACCGTTGCAGCTTTAGCTAAAGCTGGTTTTGTGCTTAATAAAGAAGAGTATATTAAACTGGCAGAAAAAACTTTAAGTTTTATAGATAAAAAAATGAAGTCGGATAAAGGAAAACTGGCTCATAGTTATTGTAATGGTAAGGTAACGGAATATAGTAATTTAGATGATTATAGTTTTTATCTATGGGGTTTAATTGAGCTTTATCAGGCTACTTTAAAAGAAATTTATATCAATAAAGCAGTAGAAATAGCAGAAGAGATGATAAAACTATTTTGGGATGAAAAAGGGGGAGGTTTTTATTATACCACTAAGGAAAATCAAGAATTATTTTTAAGGCAAAAAGATACAGCTGATAGTGCCATCCCGGCTGGTAATTCATTAGCTGGATATAATTTGCTGAGACTAGCTCAACTAACTGATAATATGCGGTATAGAAGTATAACTGAAACTTTGATCGAGGCCCTATCGAAAGATATCTATAATAATCCTGTCAACCACATATTTTTATTATTTTCTTATAAATATTTGCAAGAGCCTTTTAAAGAAATAAAAATTATTGGCGATTTAAATGAGGAAAAAGCAGTAAATTTAATGAATAAAATAAGAAATAATTATTGGCCGGAACTGTTAATTAAACATGAGCAGAAAGAAGAAAAGATAATGTTTTCTTTGTGTAAAGATTTTGCCTGTAAGCCACCTACTGAAGATATAGAAGAGATATTAAGAGAACTATAAAGTGATCTTATGCAATTAGTATTGTTTGTATTACAAAAAATATTTATTAAAAATGTAAATAATTAAAGAGGAAATATAATAATAATTTTGAATATTATAACTAGAATATGTTTTAAAAGAGGTAGCAAAATGCTTTTAATAAAAAATGCTAATTTGGTCGATAAAGAGGGTTATATTGATATTTTAATCCAGGACGGTGTGTTTAAAAGGCGA
>DATGCJ010000058.1:0-2413 GCA_035312025.1 Halanaerobiales bacterium
CATTGCTTCTTCTTTATTATATTTAACCTGTTTTTCAGAGGCCTTGACTACAACTGCTTTAAGGTTTTTAGAACCCATTACAGCTCCTACGCCAGTTCTACCAGCTGCTCTGTTTTTTTCATTCATTATGGAAGCAAAAAGTACTTCGTTTTCACCAGCAGGACCTATACAACTTACTCTTGCTCTCTCATCTCCAAACTCCTCGATTAAAGTATCAGTAGTTTCGGGTACTTTTTTACCCCAGACATGTGAGGCATCTTTTAACTCAATTTGATCTCCTTTAATTGATAGATATACCGGTTTATCTGCCTTACCTTCAAAAATTATTAGATCATTACCGCTAAATCTTAACTCAGCGCCAAAAAAACCGCCTGAATTGCTGCTTGCAATGGTTCCAGTCAAAGGCCCTTTGGTAACAACCATATAACGGCCACCTGTAGAAGCAGCAGTACCTGTTAATAAACCAGTGGCATAAATCAATTTGTTTTTCGGACTCAAAGGATCAATCTTGGGATCTAATTCATCATAGAGTATTTTAGATGCAAGACCTCTCCCACCTAGATATTTTTCTACATGTGAACCAGCAATTTCTTCTCGCTTGATTTCTCTATTCTCTAAATCTACTCTGAGCACAGAAAAATCCTGGATACGTCCCATTTTTTAATTACCCCCTTAAAATTTCTCTCCTTTCCGAACACGGGAGGCCAAAGTATTTCTACTTTAACCCAGCGGTCAATTCACCATAAAATAATAGGTTTATCTCTTAGGTTCAAAGACTCGGAGGTATATTATAAATATTATACAAAAAGTTGAGTAATCCTGCCAGATTTATAAAATTAATCGAATATTTTTTGTTATCAGGAAATTATAATTCTAAAAACGAAGTTATATTAATAATTATAATTTATATAAATATTTAACCATATATAAAAACCCTGAAAATAAGTCATGAAAATAATAACTTACTTCAGGGTTTCTTAAGGTCTATTATTTATTTTTTTTATAAATAATAATCCTATTTACAAGTTTTATCATTGCCTATCTTTACTTTAATAGAAGAACCTTCTTGATAACCATCTAGTTCACTCACAACTCCCTGGACAGCGTTATATAATAAGCGCTGGACAAAAGGAACCATATCTATTTCTTTACCATTAATATATAACTTAGTATTGGTATCAGATATCACACAGTCTGATCTTTTTGCCTCACCTCTTAATATTTTTTTACCTAATTCACAACAGTTAAATCCACAGGCTGTACAGCAATCAGCCGGAAAATCAGGTAATTTTTCAAAAACTTTTTCTTCAATTAAATCTACTAGCTTTTCAGTTTCGTTTATACAATTAATCACCGGGATTCCCTTATATTCATCTATTTCATCTGCTATCTTGCCAGAGATAGCAAATACCATATCATCTAGTCTTTCATCGATTTCTTCCCTTTCTTTAGCCGTAATAATTTTAGGAAAATTCCCCTTTTCGACTCCTTCTAAGATTACATAATCCTGAGAGTAATTTCTAAGTATTTTCTGTAAAGATAATCTCTCTTTATAAAGTATATCTGTTTCATTATAACCACGGGCAGTGACAGGTTCAGCCCCCGCCTGACTATGCCGATATGTATTAGTACCTTCCTTATCGATAGCAAAATCTTCATAATGGATCTCTTTAACTGATCCAACAGAATATCGCCTCTTTTTTAACTCTTTTATAATATTTTCAATTGTTGTCGTTTTACCGGTCAGACTAATTCCGTAAACCGAAAATAATTTCATTTCTTTCACCCCATTAATATGTAGATGGTTAACATGGAGATTGTAAAAATAATACTTAAAGACATTATTAGAAAATCATTTTTAGATAACTCTAATTTTATATAACTTGTTCTCTCTGGATAAGCTCTAAAAGCTCTCGCCTCTAGAGAAGTTGAAAGTTCTCTTGCCCTATGGATCACTCCGGATAAAACAGGCATAAACATATATGAATAAACCTTAAACCTTTTTGTCAATGACAATTTATCAATCTCTATACCCCTCAGTTGAATAGCAGTAAAGGCATCTTTTGCTTCCTGTCCTAAGATAGGAATAAATCTGATTGCTAAAGATACCATAAAAGAAATTTCATAATGGACTTTCCACTGAATTAGACCCTGGATTATTTCACGCGGACTTGATCCTTTCATTATTGTAGCTGAAATAATAATAATCAACATCCTTAATATAACTCTTAAACCTTTAACTAGACCTCCTGTAGTTAAAAGAGTAAAATTACTTATTGATATTAATATATCACCAGATGGTGAAAATATGCTTTGTAAAAAAGCAATACCAACCAATAATACGATAAATTTACGGGCCCTATTTAAAAATCCCCAGTCTTCTTTAAAAAAGTTAGATACTATAATAGATATT
>DATGCJ010000059.1:0-7649 GCA_035312025.1 Halanaerobiales bacterium
GGAATGCTATTGAAGATGTGGCTTCCGGGGCAGAAGAGCAGACCGCCCAGGTTGAGGAAACATCTGAAAATATTAATAAAGGGAATAAATCTATCCAACAGTCGGTCAATAAAATAAATCAGGTAAAAGATTATTATAAAGATGTTGCTGATACCATGGATTCCTTAGGTGAATCTTCTAATGAAATCGGAGAAATTGTAAATCTTATCAACGATATTGCAGCTCAGACCAATCTACTTGCCTTAAATGCAGCCATTGAAGCAGCCCGAGCCGGTGAAGCTGGACGTGGTTTCAGTGTAGTAGCCGATGAAATTAGAGAATTAGCAGAAGAATCAGCCAATGCCACTGAACAGATTTCAGAATTAATTAATGATATCCAGGATGATGTTGATTCTGCCGTCGATAAGATGGATAAAACTGAAGAAGCTGTTGATCAAGGAGTAGAAACAATTGAAACTTCTGGCAAGATTTTTGGAAAGATAAATGATACATCTCAAAATTCAAACCAGGCGATTAAAAAGTTACATGAATCAATAGAGGAAATGAATAAAAATAGTAAACAGGTTGAGGAAGCAGTAGAGCAGATAGAAGAAGTAAGTAAGAGCGCTGCCAGTAATGCCCAGGAAGTGGCAGCCTCCAGCGAAGAACAGATTGCTTCAACCGAAGAAATAGTAAATGCAGCTAAAGAATTAGCAGAAATGGCAAATGAACTTTCAGATAATGTAAATGAATTTAACCTATAAATTAGCAAGGCTATCCTTAAAACCTGTTTAGGGATAGCCTTTAGTACTTTTAATTTAATATATTCTAAAATTACAATATTTACTATCAATTTAATTATTTTATAAAAATCTCAAATTTTTAGGAGGAGATAAATAACTTTTATAAAAATATTATAATAGCGGTACAAAAAAATTAAATAATTCATATTAAGAATATAATTTTCCTGATATGACCATAATATACCTTAATTTGGATTTGTTACCTAAATGTAAATATTTTTGATATTACTTGACAATATACCATCTATTAGATATTATTTCAGTATAATATCATAGTTCCCATTAATTTACTTCAGCTAATATTTATTATAATTAGCAATATTAAACATCTATTGTAATAATATATAAATTTATGTATAAAAAATCTTTCTTGTGTATGAGAAATAAATATTTTTTTCATATAAAGAAGTAATAGTTCCTAATATGACAATAAATTACATAAAATTGGATTAAAATACTTAAAATAATTTAAAAAGAATTTCTTGACATTAGTTAAAATATTAGTTATTATTTTAGAGTAAGATAAGATTTAATAAATATTAATTATTTTTCTTTTTATTAACCATTTGAATATAAAATATATTTATCTAATTTGAAAAGGGCAAACCTATCTAAGATAGGGGCGCAAAGCCATGGGCCTTTTTATAGGCTGCCAGGCTGCCGAATTAGTCTAGTTTTTGGCGCCTATGGCATTTTGCTATAGGTTTTATTTATTTTATAAACAATTTATCAAGAATTTACATATGTTTAACAAGTCTATTTGAAAAGGGCAAAACCTCTGTGAGGAGGCGACGCAAAGCTGTGAGTCTTTGAAAAAAGACGGTCAGGCTGCCAAATTGATGATTATTTTTGGTACCTACAGCTTTTGCTGTAGGTTTTTTCTTTTTAATAGTAATTCAAATAGATCAGGAGGAAGTCAATTGAATAATTCTCATATTAATTTAAATGAAATCAAAAAAGATGCCTTAAAAGAAGTAGGTAATATAGGAGCAGGTAATGCTGCTACGGCATTTTCAGAAGTTTTGGATAGAAAAATTGAAATAGATGTTCCTTCCGTAGAAATCATTCCACTAGAAGATGTAAGCACAATAACAGGTAGTGAAGAAGATCACGTTGCAGGTGTATTGTTTAAAGTGAGCGGTGAAGCTCCCGGCACAATCCTCTTCGTTTTTCCCTCTTCCACGATCAAATACCTTATAGAAGTAGTAATGGACAAAAAAATAGAGCCTGAAGAGATGGGTGAAATTGAAATCTCTTTACTAAAAGAACTAGGTAATATATTAAGTGGTTCATATTTAAAGTCTATTGGTGATATGACCAACCTTAATATGAACCAATCCGTCCCTGGTTTTTCCTATGATATGGCCGGAGCTATCTTGAGTTCCACTATGATCTCCGCTAGCAGCACCGGTGAAAATGTTCTTCTCATTGAAACTGAATTTATGGATGGTGAAGAAAAAATTGAGGGATATTTCTTCTTTATACCCCAGGTGGAATCTCTCTCCATAATCCTTAAATCACTGGGGTTGAGTGGAGATGAATAACGACGAAATCAGGATAAAGATGGCTGAATATACAGTCTCTAAACCTCCACATGTTTTAGTTACATTAGGTTTGGGTTCCTGTATCGGTTTGGCCCTTTATGATAAATACTTGAAAGTAGGTGGGTTAATCCATTTTATGCTCCCCTATAGCAATGGTAAGAAAAATACCGCTAAATATGCAGATAGCGGGATCCCATTTTTAATAGAAGAAATGGTTAAAATTGGGGCTCGAAAAAGAAACATAGTTGCAAAAATAGTAGGCGGGGCTAAGATGTTCAACTTTGGAGAAGAAAACTCGGCCATGAATATCGGTAAGAGGAATTCAGAAGCTGCTAAAGAGATCTTAAAAACTAAAAGTATTAAGATAGTAGGGGAAGATATCGGGGAAGACTTCGGTAGAACGATGCGTTTTTATACCGAAAGTGGAAAAGTAAAGGTTACTTCCTATAAGAGAGAGGACCTGATAATTTAGTCCTTTTTCGTTATTACCCTAAAGAATAGCCATAATTATTATTAAAAAAAATAATATTTAATAAAAATATTTTGTTGAATATATAAATTTTTGTATAAAGATAAGATTTCTTATATAACAATATTTAAGGAGGAACCATCATGAAAAATGTGCTAATTGTCGATGACGCTGCTTTTATGAGACTAAACCTAAAAAACATATTAAAGGATGACTACGAGATAGTGGGTGAGGCAGAAAATGGAAAAGAAGCAGTAGAGATGTATCAGGAGCATAGTCCTGATATTGTAACAATGGATATAACGATGCCGGTGATGGATGGAATAGAAGCCATCAAGGCAATTTTAGATATTGATCCTGAGGCCGATATTGTAGTCTGTTCTGCCATGGGGCAGCAAAAAATAGTAATTCAAGCTATCGAATTAGGGGCCAAGGATTTCATTGTAAAGCCCTTTAAAAAAGATAGAGTCAAAGAAGCAATAGCCAAACTGGCTTAAAGAAAGGGAGGATGAAGTTGAATTCAACGATCAATCTATTAGAAATGGGTTTAGATGGTGCTCACCTGCGTCACAAAACATTGTCAAATAATATTGCGAATGTTAGTACACCCAAATATAAGAGAAAAGATGTTAACTTTATTGAAGCCCTAAAAAGTAATATTAATAAAATCAAAAAAGAACCTGGAGATAGTAATTCCAGTTCAATTCGTCTCGCAAAAACAAACAGTAATCATTTCAATCTTTCAGCCAGTAATGCCCGTTTACACTATAACGGGGTGAATAAATTTAAGATTAATAATTATTCAAATACCAGTTACCGCAATGACCAAAATAACGTTGATGTGGATGCTGAGATGGCAAAACTTGCTAAAAACAACCTTTATTATAACACTTTAACCCAGCGAGTAGCCGGCAAGTTCGGTCTACTGCAGGAAGTAATTCAAAAGGGAAGTGAATAAAAATGTTTTCAACAGTTAATGTTAGTGCTTCAGGTTTAACAGCCCAAAGGCTGAGAATGGACCTCATAGCCGATAATATTGCAAATGTAAATACAACCAGGACTGAAGATGGTATCCCCTACCGCCGGAAGCTGGCCATATTTAGAGAAAGAAATAGTTCGTTCTCCAATGCCATGGCTTCCCAAATGTCCGGTAATCAGAGTGCAGGAGAAGGTGTAGAAGTGGCCGGTATCAGAGAAGATACTAAACCTTTTAAAACTGTCTATAGACCGAATCACCCTGATGCCAATCAGGAAGGTTATGTTGAAATGCCAAATATTAATATCACTTCAGAGATGGTCGACATGATTTCTGCTTCCCGTTCCTATGAAGCAAATGTAACAGCTTTAAATACCACCAAGAGAATGGCCTTGAAGGCCCTAGAAATAGGCAGGGGGTAAAATAGATGAATATGATTAATCCAATTCAAAATCGCTTACAGCTTTTAAATCTTAATCAGGTAAGTGATGATAAACAAACCGAAACCAGTAAAGATTTTCAACAACTTTTACAGGACAATCTAAATAAAGTAAATGACCTTCAGTTGAATTCAGACCAGTTAACTGAAGATTTTGCGCTTGGTAAAACAGATAATATCCACCAGGTTATGATTGCCGGTGAAAAGGCTGAGACCGCCATGAAACTGACTTTAGCAGTTCAAAATAAGGTAATCGATGCCTATAAAGAAATCATGAGACTGCAGGTTTGATGTTAATGACAACTTTTACACACTTTTTAGGTGTTTGGGAGAGATAATAAGACATGTGGGATTCTTTAACAGATTATATACAAAACATAAAAGAGCTCTGGGGTAACCTGGATAATAAGGCTAAGATCATGATTGGTGCAGGTACTGTTCTCATGCTGGTCGTATTTGGTTATCTTATTGTATCTGGTGATTCAACCGTCTATACCCCGCTTTATACAGATGTGGTTCAGGAAGATGCCGGCAAGATAGTAAACTCTCTTAAGGAGAAAAATATACCTTATCAATTAACCAATGGAGGAACTACTATTGAAGTACCGAAAAGCCAGGTTCATCAGGCCAGGATCGATTTAGCTTCAGAAGGTCTACCTCATCAGGGTGTTGTCGGTTTTGAAATTTTTGACCAGAGTAACTTTGGAACAACCGACTTTGAAAGAAAGGTAAATTACTACCGCGCTATCGGTGGTGAGTTGAGTAGATCAATAAGAGTGATGAGGGGCGTAGATTATGCAAAAGTACAGATCACTGCCCCGAAAGATAGTATCTATCTGGATGAAGAGAGATCTGCTTCTGCTTCTGTTTTGATTCAGTTAGATTCTGGTTATAGGATGAATTCTGCTCAGATCAGTTCAATTACCAACCTGGTAGCAAGTAGTGTACAGGATATGTCACCTTCTAATGTAACCGTTATTGATACCAGCGGCAACTTGCTCAGTGCTGAAAGCAATGGCAATAACATGAACAGCCAGATCAGTCAGGAAAATATGGAGGTTCAAAATAACTTTGAGCAGGGGTTAGAAGAAGATTTAAAAAGACTGCTGACCAAAGTTTTAGGACCGGACAACTTCTCTGTAAATGTAAGTGCTAAATTGAACTTTGACCAGAGAGAAGTTGAGAGCAAGACCTATACTCCCGTAGCGGACGGAGAAGGTATCATAAGAAGTGAAGAAGTCATTGAAGAGACCAACGACTCTACCACTAATGGTAACGGCGGGGCAGCCGGTACTGAGTCTAATATACCGGAGTATCAGGCAGAAGGTGCAGCCGTCCAGACCAATCAGTCTGAAAAAACAAATACGGTAACCAACTATGAGATAAATGAACAGGTAGAAAGACGCGTTTACGCCGGGGGTGAGGTAGAGAGAATGACGGTCTCGGTCATGGTAGACGGAGATCAGGACCAGGCCTTGCTCAATAAGATTGAAGAGTCCGTCCAAACCGCTATCGGTTATAACCCGGAACGCGGTGATCAGGTTTCAGTTAACAGCTTTAACTTCGATAACAGTCTCGAACAGGAAATAGCTCAAGCTAAAGAAGCTGAAGCAAGTGCTGAACGCAGCAGGATGTATATATACGGCGGATTAATCTTATTAATCATAATAATTTTAAGTGTAATAATATTTTTCATTAGAAGGACAATGAGCTCCTCTGAAGCCGTTCAGACGGTCCAGAGAGGCCAAATGGTCGACTATCAAGCGGGAGAAGCTGAAGAAACTAAAGATTATAGTAAGCCGACCTTAAGTGAAGAAGAAAAGCAGAAGAAACAATTAACAGAAGAGTTAGAAGATATAGTTGCCGACCAACCGGAAGATGTAGCTAAGTTACTCAAAAACTGGTTGATGGAAGACTAAAATATTGAAGAGTAAGGGGTTTTATTATGTCAGGTATGTCTGAATTATCAGGTAAACAAAAAGCAGCAGTTTTGCTTATTTCGCTGGGACCAGATATGTCAGCGAAGATATTTAAACACCTGGATAATGAACAGATTGAAGAAGTAACACTAGAGATAGCAAATATGCAGAAAATAGGAACCGAACTAAAAAATAAGGTATTAAAAGAATTTTACCATCTGCTGCAGGCTAATGACTACATCAGCAGTGGTGGAATAAAGTATGCCAGACAGATCTTAAGTAAGGCAGTCGGTGAAAAAGAAGCAGATAACATCTTAAATAGATTGACTGCCAACCTGCAGGTAAGGCCTTTTGATAATATAAGAAAAGCCGACCCTGATCAGCTCCTTAATTTCATTCAGGGTGAACATCCTCAGACAATCGCTTTGATCCTATCATATATTGAGCCTTCCCAGGCTTCTCAGATTTTATCTTCCTTATCAGAAGAGGTTCAAAGTGATGTAGCAAAGAGAATAGCATTGATGGATAGAACTTCTCCAGAGATCATAAAAGATGTAGAAAATGTATTAGAGAAGAAACTATCCTCTGTCATTACAAATGAGTATGCATCAGCCGGTGGTATTGACTCTATCGTTGATATCTTGAATCAGGTTGACCGCGGTACAGAGAAGAATATCTTTGATGAACTGGATGAAAAAGATCCTGATCTATCCGAAGAAATCAAGAAGAAGATGTTCGTATTCGAAGATATCGTATTACTCTCTGATAAGGCTATCCAGCTTGTCTTAAGAGAGGTCGAAACCCACGATATCGCGCTTGCTCTAAAAACTTCCGGAGAAGAAGTGGAAGAAGCTATCTTTAACAACATGTCCAGCCGAGCTCGCGATATGTTACAAGAAGACATGGAATACATGGGTCCAGTCCGAATCAGAGAAGTAGAAGACGCTCAACAACGTATTGTTAATGTAATCAGACAGTTAGAAGAAAGCGGCGAAATCATCATTGCACGCGGTGGGGAGAGTGAGTTAGTTGTCTAAGATAATTAAAGCTTCTCAGATCATTGGTAAATATAAATTATCGAATGTACATGAAAGAGATTTTGAAGTAAAGGAAGAAACAGCAGCTGATAACAAGGGAAATAATAAAAAAAATACTGAAGAAAACCAAAAAGAAAAAGCAGAAGCAATAATAAAAGAAGCGGAAAACAAAGCTAAAAAAATCATAGAAGAAGCTAGAAAAGAAGAACAAAAGATCGACCAAATAAAAAAAGAAGCTTACCAGGAAGGTTATGAACAAGGAAAAAAAGATGGTTATCAAGAGACAAGTGGGAAAATGCAGGAAATCATCAATACTTTAAATCAAGAAATTGAAGAACTAAAAACTCAGTATGAAAAAGAGTTAAATCAACTGCAGCCCCAGTTAATAAATATTGCCAGTCAGATGGCTTCGAAAATAATAAACCACAAGATAGAAGAAACGCCCGAAGTAATCAACGATATAGTAGAAGATGTTATGCAGGA